>CAMDXR010000377.1 GCA_945877725.1 Limnohabitans sp. Rim8 | reverse complement strand
ACTGCAGGGGTGCCAGCAGGCGCTGCAATGTTTTCGTAGGACACGGAGGCGCCAGCCAAACGCTGTTTAGCGATGTCGCAAGAAGAAGTGAACTTCTTGGTGCCTGTGGGGTTGAACTGGAACGAGCACTCGGCTGGATCGGCAGTCACCGTTACCTGAGCGGTCTGCTGAGCAGCGTACAAGTCTGGGTTAGCGGCTTTGGTCAAAGCTTTGAACACAGGGAAGTAAGTGACCACAGCCAACAAGCAACCTGCCAAAATCAGTGGTTTACGACCGATTTTGTCTGACAGCGTGCCGAAGATCACGAAGAAAGGCGTACCGATGATCAACGAGATCGCCACCATGATGTTGGCGGTAGCGCCGTCCACTTTCAAAGCTTGTGTCAAGAAGAACAAAGCGTAGAACTGGCCGGAATACCAAACCACTGCCTGACCCATGACCAAGCCGAACAAGGCCAAAATCACGATCTTCAGGTTTTTCCACTGGCCGAAAGATTCAGACAACGGCGCCTTGGAGGTCTTGCCTTCGGCTTTCATTTTCACGAAAGCAGGCGATTCGTTCATGCTCAAACGGATGTAAACCGAGATGATCAGCATGATGACGGAGACCAAGAACGGCACGCGCCAGCCCCAATCGGCAAAGGCTTCTTCGCCAATGATGGTTCTTGTACCCAAAATCACCATCAAAGACAGGAACAAGCCCAAAGTCGCTGTGGTCTGAATCCAGGCGGTGTAAGCACCACGCTGACCCGCAGGTGCATGCTCGGCGACGTAAGTGGCAGCGCCACCGTATTCACCACCCAAAGCCAGGCCTTGCAACAAGCGCAGGCAGATCAGGATGACGGGAGCGGCCACACCAATGCTGGCGTAGTTAGGCAAGACACCCACAACGAAAGTAGATACACCCATGATCAGGATCGTGACCAAGAATGTGTATTTGCGACCAATCATGTCGCCCAAGCGTCCGAAGAAGATCGCGCCGAAAGGACGCACGATGAAACCAGCAGCAAAAGCCAACAACGCGAAGATGAAGGCAGAACCTTCGTCAAGACCGCTGAAGAATTGCTTGGCAATGATGGCGGCCAATGAGCCGTAGAGATAGAAGTCGTACCACTCAAAAACGGTGCCCAGAGAAGAGGCAAAAATCACCTTCTTCTCTTCAGCCGTCATGGGACGGTTTGCAGTTGTTGTAGCCATTGTGTTGAAGTCTCCAATTAAATGCTGTGCCATTGAGCGACAGTGATCGGACTATGCACGCGTGCTCTGACCCGGTTCTGACGCCAAACTTGGCGGCAACTTACATGCCTTGTGAACGTAATTTTTCAAGCCAACGACTTTGTCGCTCCAGATTTTTCAACTCAGGCCAGGTCAACAGGCCTTGTTCGCGCCATCAACGACAAGCGATCAACAGCCACTGCGCAGTGGCCCAAACATCTGCAGCCGCCTGATGTCTTTGTACGCAGCTCACACCCAGCGCCTGCATCCAGTCATCGAGCGATTCGGCTTTGATGTTCGCTGACCTACAGGTCAACGATGACAGGTGACATCACGCCATTTCATAAAGCAATGTCCACTTGGGTTCTTAAAAAAACTGCTTTAGGGGTTTTCGGTTTTTTGGACAGATCCAAAACCCATTTCAATCAGGGTTGACCTTATTGGGATTTGCCCTAGATCAAGCAATCTATACCCACACAGTAAGAAAACCGTAAGCGAGTACCGTAAAAGTTATTATCAGATTTATCAATTTCCCGTTTTGCAGGTCGCACTTAAAGCGAATCGCAACAAAGTGTTGCCATTTTGATGGGTCAATTCGCCATGAGGTTGTCGTGTTTTTACTGCTGAACATTCTTCAACTGATCTTCTACATCGGTCTCATTGCTCTGATAGGGCAGGCTTTGCTTTACCTGTTGGCAGGTCAAAAGCGCGATTCCAACTTGTTCTATCAGTTGTTTCAGGTGCTCAACAAACCTTGGCATGCCTTAGGCCGCTGGGTTTCCCCGGCCTTGGTGGCCACTCAGCACCATGGGTTTGTGGCATTTTTCATGGTCAGCGTGCTTTACATTGCCGTGACACTGGCCAAGATCGAGCATTGCGTGAGCGTGGGGATGGTGGGCTGCAAATGAAAAAGTCCTGGTCCTACTTGCAAATGAAATGGCTGGCCACGGCACAAATTGTGTTCGGCCAAAGTTCATTGGCACTTGAAACCTTCAACAAAATGGCCGCCCGTTTCGGTCTAGACGCGTACATACTTTCCAGTCGGGCCCACCTTAAGGCCCAAAGCGGCAACACGGTGGCTGCCCTGCAGGATTACCGTGAACTGTGCGACCACCATGGTCCCAGCGCCGCCCATTGGTTCAATATGGGTTTTATTCAGGAAACGCTCGGACAACTCGAAGCTGCCGAAAACAGCTTTCGGCAAGCCGTGGCATTGGACGAGCGCCTTGACCGGGCTTGGTACGGCCTTGGACTGGTACTGATCCAACTTTCACGCGCAGAAGAGGCCATTGTCGCCCTCAAGCGCAACACCCAATTGCAACCCATGAGCCCTCATGGCTGGTACCAACTGGCCCGGATTCATGAACAACGTCAGGAGCCCGAAGAGGTGGCGAAAATTATTCGCCACCTCCAAGGGTTTGAGCCCAAGGTCGCTGCACAGCTGATGAGCGAAACCGGGATCAACGCGCAAGCGAACCGAGCCTAAGCTGCAATCCGGTTGCAAAGTTGCGGGATTGACCTCCTGCAACAGGATTGCTCAAGACGGTTGTGGAAAAGGCCGTCATCAACAAGGAGACTCTTTCATGGAATTGACTGAATCGCATCGCCAATATTGGCAAAAAAATCTCAACATCACAGCGGTACTGATGGCCGTTTGGTTTGTTGTGACCTTTGTTGTGAGCTTTTATGCTCGTGACTTGAGCTTCAACTTCTTTGGTTGGCCCTTCAGCTTCTGGATGGCCTCGCAGGGTTCGTTGATCATTTACGTGGTGATCATCTGGTTTTATGCGCGCTATATGAACCAGCTGGATCAAGAACACGGCGT
>CAMDXR010000376.1 GCA_945877725.1 Limnohabitans sp. Rim8 | reverse complement strand
GCTTGAACATTTCGCCCGCCAAATGGCCTGCACTGCCGTTGCCCCCCAAACCAAAGTTCAGTTTTGCTGGGTTAACTTTGGCATAAGCCACCAAATCGGCCAGGGTGTTGATTTTCAGGCGTTGCGCGGTCTCGGCATTCATGACCAGCACGTTGGGAACGCGCAGCATCTGGGTAATGGGCGCAAAGTCTTTGCTGGCGTCGTAGGGCATTTTTGCAAAAAGCCAAGGGTTGATGGCGTGCGTGGCGGTGGCCGCAATGCCCAAAGTCAGGCCATCGGGCGCTGCTTTGGCCACCAAATCGGCCCCCAGGTTGCCCCCTGCGCCGGGTCGGTTTTCTATGATCACTGTGCCCAAACTGTCTTTCACACGCTCTGCCAATGCCCTGGCCGTGACATCAATCGGCCCGCCGGGCGCATAAGGCACGATGATGCGAATCGGTCTGGCCTGCGCCCAAACCGGGGCGCTGAGTGCGAGAGATGCGGCGGCAAACTGGCGGCGGCTCAAAGTCATGTGGGGGCTCCTTGCTGAAAGGGTTAGCAGAGTTTCAAAGTCAAGCCTTGGCCTTGTCGGCCTCTGAGGTGAACGAATCGGCGTAAAACTCTTCTTCGGGCAGACTTCCTAGTGCCACGTAATCGCGCTTGGCTGAATCGACCACGATGGGCGCACCGCAGGCATACACCTGATGGCCCGACAAATCCGGGAAATCTTGCAACACGGCTTGGTGCACAAACCCTGTGCGACCGCCCCACTGGTCATCGGCCTCGGCATTGGAGATCACGGGCACATAGCGCAAGTTGGGCATTTCGGCCAAACGCGCTTGCACCCAATCGTCCATGTACAAGTCGGCCGGGCGGCGACCGCCCCAATACAGGGTGGCCGGGCGCGTGATGCCCCGGTGCTGCATGTGCTCAATCAGCGCCTTGATGGGGGCAAAACCCGTGCCTGAGGCCAGCAACACCATGGGTTTGTCGCTGTCTTCGCGCAGGTAAAAACTGCCATAAGGGCCTTCGGCCCGCAAGATGTCCTTTTCTTTCATGGTGCTGAACACCGGGTCGGTGAACTTGCCGCCGGGCATGTGGCGAATGTGCAGCTCCACCGTGGGCGGGGCCACCTCTAAGGTGTGCGGCGCATTGGCCATGCTGTAACTGCGGCGCGAGCCATCGCGCAGCAAAAACTCGATGTACTGACCGGCCCGGAACTTCATGACCTCGGTGGCGGGCAGTTGCAACTTCAGTGCGATCACATCGTGCGATTTCTTTTCGAGGCTGATCACGCGCACCGGCATTTTCTTGACCGGCAGGCCTCCTTCGGCGGTGACTTGGCGGGACTCCAGCACCACATCGCTTTGTGCGGTGGAGCAGCAAGTCAGAATCAGGCCCTGGGCTTCCTCCTCGTCGCTCAGGGCTTTGGCTTGGTGCGGGCCGTGCACCACGGTGCCCGATATTTTTTTGCATTTGCAAGAGCCGCAGGCCCCGTCTTTGCAGCCATAGGGCAGACCAATGCCTTGGCGGATGCCGGCGGCCAGCAAGGTCTCATTGTCATCGGCGGTGAAGTTGCGCCCACTGGGCAGCACAGAAATCTGAAAACTCATCTTTTGGGTATCCTAGAGGGTCTCAACATGACCCGGAACCCCTGATTTTGCCCTCAAATCAAACCCCCTTGGGCGCGCTGCCTGCCCGATTTCGCCGCCAGCGTGTCTTGATTGTGGGCTGCGGTGACGTGGGCCTGCGCACGGCGGGCCAATTGGGCGCACCCCAAAGCCAGCGCGTTCGGCTGCTGGCCTTGACCTCTTCACCCGAAAAAGTGCGCTTATTGCGCGCCTGCGGTATCACGCCCCTGCAGGGCAATCTGGACGATGCCCCCAGTTTGAAGCGCTTGGCAGGCATTGCCCACCGGGTGATTCATCTGGCACCGCCCCCCAGCGATCAGCGGGGCGCAACAGAACGCGACCCGCGCAGTTTGGCACTGGTGCAAGCGCTGCGCTTGCGCACCCCTCCGCAGGTGCTGGTTTATGGATCGACCACGGGTGTTTATGGCGACTGTGGGGGCCAGCGGATCGATGAAACGCGGCGGGTTAATCCCCACACCCCACGCGCCCAGCGCCGGGTGGATGCCGAAAAAATCATGCGGTTTTTGGGCCGCAGCGGCGTCCGGGTCAGCGTGCTGCGCATCCCCGGCATTTATGCGCCAGACCGTGAAGGCGGCACCCCACGCGAGCGCTTGCTCAAGGGCACGCCTGTGCTGGTGTCCAAAGAAGACGTTTACACC
The DNA here is from genome assembly GCA_945877725.1 of Limnohabitans sp. Rim8. Lineage (GTDB taxonomy): Bacteria > Pseudomonadota > Gammaproteobacteria > Burkholderiales > Burkholderiaceae_C > Limnohabitans_A. Next base: position 771 of record CAMDXR010000376.1, on the reverse strand, counting down.
AATCACATTCATGCCAACGACCTGGCCCGGGCTTGCGCTGCCGCTTTGTGGCGCGGCAAACCCCAGCGCGTGGTCAACGTCACCGACGACACCGACCTCAAAATGGGGGATTACTTTGATTTGGCGGCTGGTTTATATGGTTTGCCCAAGCCCCCCCGCATCTCTCGCAGCGATGCCAACACCGCGCTGCCCCTCATGTTGCTGAGCTTCATGAACGAATCCCGGCGACTGGACAACACCCGCATGAAACAAGAATTGAAGATCCAACTGCGTTACCCCCATGTACGCGAAGGCTTAAGCCTGCAAGGACAACTGATTTGAAACCCCACGCCGACCACGCCCTGACCAGCTTGCGCATAGACAAATGGCTGTGGGCCGCACGCTTTTTTAAAACCCGCAGCCTGGCCAGCGAAGAGATCGGCAAAAACAGGGTGCAAGTGAATGGCCAAGACGCCAAAGCCTCACGCGAGGTGAAGGTGGGTGACACCGTTCGGCTGCGCCAAGGGGCCGTAGACCGCACGGTGTTAGTGCAAGGCATCAGCGCCAACCGAGGCCCAGCCCCAGTGGCGCAGCTGCTCTACGCCGAAACGCCAGAAAGTATCCAGGCCCGAACCCAAGCGGCTGAGCAAAACCGCTTGTCCCGCGAGCCTGCACTCAGCATCGAGCAAGGCCGCCCCACCAAACGCGACCGCAGACAGATAGAGCGCAACTGGAACGACCGCTGGAGTGCGGGGGTTGATTGAGGGGGGCCGGGGGGGGGTAGACACAGCG
>CAMDXR010000375.1 GCA_945877725.1 Limnohabitans sp. Rim8 | reverse complement strand
GCCGGTGCTCATCATGTTGCGTGCTTTGGCGGGTGAGTCGAGCGCATTGCCTTGGGAGCGCTTTGGCCATTGGGCATGGACCAGTTTGCGTCTGGGGGCCGTGACAGCCTTGTTGGCCGTGGGGGTGGCCATGGCGCTGGCCTTCAGCGTGCGCACCCGCGCCGACCGTATCAGCCAAGGGGCCATTCAATTGGTTGGCCTCGGGTATGCCATCCCCGGCGCCGTGGTGGTGGTTGGCTTGTTGTTGCCGGTGGGCTGGATTCAGCAAACCTGGCCCGCCTCGTCGGCTGGCGCCTGGATCACGGCCACTTCTTTGGGCCTGGTTTGGGCTTATCTGGTGCGTTTTTGTGCAGTGGCCTTGCAGTCGGTGCAAAGTGGGTATGCGCGCATTCCCGGCAGCCTGGACGATTCGGCGCGCATGCTGGGCGTGACCGGTTGGGGTTTGATGCGCCAAGTGCATGCCCCCTTGCTCAAGCGCACCACCTTGGCAGCCCTGTTGCTGGTTTTTGTCGACGTGATGAAGGAATTGCCCGCCACCATGGTGTTGCGTCCCTTTAACAGTGACACCTTGGCTGTGGTGGCTTACCAACTGGCCCGTGACGAACGCCTAGGCGAAGCCGCTTTACCGTCGCTGGCGCTGGTGTTGGTGGGCTTGATCCCGGTGATCATGCTCAGCCGGACCTTGCGTCAGTCCAAATCCTGAAATTCAATTTGCCAACACAACAGGGTTCCGTCAAAGCGCTGATGACCTCGCCCAAACAGTCTCAGGCATACCCTCGTCATTGACCAAGGCTGAAGATAGGTTTTGTGCTTTCGTCATCGCAGCGCCAGAGCCAGAGCCAGAGCCAGAGCTTGCGTCAACACAAACCTTGTTAAGCAATTTCTTATATATTTAAGGACAAGCCACCTGTTCAACGAAATTTTGTAGAAGATTTACCCATGAGCCATGCCGTTGCCAAGCCTTTGGTCCAAGGCCTTTTTGATGCCGACACTTGGACCGTGACCTACGTGGTCTACGAACAACCCGGATCGGCCTGCGCCATCATTGATTCAGTGTTGGACTACGACCCCAAATCGGGCCGTACCCGGACCACCCATGCCGACAAGGTGATTGACTTTGTGCGCAGTCAAAACCTGCAAGTGGCCTGGATTTTGGAAACCCATGCCCACGCCGACCACTTGAGCGCAGCACCCTACCTGAAAGCACAACTGGGGGGTAAAACAGCCATTGGGGCGCACATTACGGGCGTTCAAAAAGTCTTCAAGGGTATTTTTAACCTAGAGCCCGAGTTTGCTGTCGATGGCAGCCAGTTCGACCACTTGTTGGCAGACGGTGAAGTGTTGCCTCTGGGCGCCTTGGCCATTCAAGTCTTGTCGGTGCCCGGCCACACCCCGGCATGCATGGCCTACCAAGTGGGCGATGCGGTCTTTGTGGGCGACACCCTGTTCATGCCCGATGTCGGTTCTGCTCGCTGTGACTTCCCGGGCGGGGATGCCAAAGCCTTGTTTGCTTCAGTGCAAAAAATTCTGCGCCTGCCCCCTGAAACCCGCTTGTTCATGTGCCACGACTACCCGCCTGCGGGGCGAAGCGTCCAGTTCGAAACCACAGTGGCGCAGCAACGTGCGGGCAATATTCACCTGAAAGACGGCATTTCTGAAGCCGACTTTGTTCGCATGCGCAGCACCCGCGATGCGACCCTGGCCATGCCGGTGTTGATCCTGCCCGCAGTGCAGATCAACATCCGAGCAGGTGAAATGCCACCCGCAGATGCGAATGGTGTGGCCTACCTCAAAATTCCCTTGAATGCGGTGTAAGGGCGCGGCGGTTCCCCGCTAGGCGGCTTTTTTGATACACAATCGCGTCGACACTTGCCAAACAATGGAACCATCACCATGGTCAAAAAATCTCTCCCTGCTCAAGACAGTGTTCTGACCGAATCCGAAGAGGTGTTTGAAAAAGCCGCCGAGGTCTTTCGTGTCATGTCGGCCCCCATGCGCTTGCGCATCATCAGCGCACTGTGCAATGGCGAAAAAAATGTGGGTGAGTTGTTGGCCGAAATCGACACCACCCAACCCAATATGTCGCAGCACCTGAACACGCTTTACCAAGCGGGTGTATTGGGCAAGCGTCGAGACGGCGTTCAAATCTACTACCGAATTGTTAATGACCGGGTCGTCACCCTCTGCCGGGCCATGTGCGTACAGATTGCCAGCGAAGTGGATTGAAAGATCGCCGTCAGTTTCGAGTCGGGTTTTCACGGGCATCGACGGAGTCGTAATCAGAATAATATTCATACATAAGGGGTTACTAATGAAGCGTTTAACTTTTTTGGCCATCAGTCTGTTGACCTGCACCCTGACTTGGGCCGAGATCAAAGTGGTTTATCACCTGAGTGAAGGCATTCCCCAGGCTTCGCGGGCGATGGGCAACATTCGCAACCACCTCAACGCCGATCCCAAGGTCAAGATTGTGGTGGTTTCCCATGGACAGGGCATCGACTTTTTGCTGGACGGAGCGACCACCCAGAACAACCAGGCTTTTGCGGGCAGCGTCAGCGAATTGGTCAGCAAGGGCGTGGAATTTCGTGTGTGCAACAACACATTGGTGAGTCGTAAAATTTCACCAGATAAATTGCTGATGGAAGCCAAAGTGGTGCCCTCCGGTGTTGCCGAAGTCGCCAAACTCCAGGCCAATGAAAGTTTTGTATACCTGCGTCCTTGATGGCGCTGGATCCGTTCCCCTGACTTTTTCAAGGAAAACCCATGAAGATTCAACATATTTTGACAGCGGCCACTCTGGTCGCGGCGTCTGGCTTGGCGCAAGCCCAGGTCGATCCGCTGCATGTGCGCAGCTGGGCTGCATCTTGTGCGGCTTGCCATGGCACAGATGGCCGTGCTCAGCCGGGCATAGCTTCTTTAGCCGGTACACCCAAAGAAGTGACCACTAAAAAAATGCTCGATTACAAGGCAGGCCGGGTGCCCGGTGCCACCATCATGCACCAGCTCGCCAAGGGCTATTCTGACGAGCAGATCGTCGCCATTGCTGGCTACTTTGCC
>CAMDXR010000374.1 GCA_945877725.1 Limnohabitans sp. Rim8 | reverse complement strand
CCAAGATCTTGGGCGTGTTGCGGGCAATGCACAAGCTGGTGCTGACCACCAAAAACGCCAAAATCAGCAAAAACCACCAAGCGCTGTACACCGCGTTGAGTTTGAGGGTGGCAAACACCTCGGCCCAGAAAGGCCCGAACTGGTTCACGTAATTGTTCGAGGGCTCGTTTTGCTTAAGCACCGTCCCGATCACCGATGCAATGCAAATGAGGGTGAGCAAGGAGATGGCAAAACGCATCGACGACAGCAGCTCCTGAACCGCTTGCCAGCGAGGCGAGCCACGTTCGGATTCAGGGCTGGAGGCAACAGACGTCATGTTGAAAAGGTGTCCACAGGCAAACCAAAGCGGGCCATGGCCCGCCACAAACAAAAAGGCCGGAAATCCGGCCTTTTTTTATTTTCTTCATCGCCGGACTGCCGATTGTGGCTTAGCCCGCTGATCCTCGGCTGAAGACCCCTGACCATCAGGGGATTGCCACAAGGATGAATCAGTGCCGTGCTTAACGCAGACCAGCAATGTAGTCGGCAACGGCCTTGATTTCGCGGTCATTCATCTTGGCTGCGACTTGGGTCATCTGGACATTGTTTTTACGGACACCTTCGCGGAACTGCGTCAGCTGCGAGGATGTGTAATCGGCGTGCTGGCCTGACAAACGGGGGTATTGCGAAGGCATACCGGCCCCGTTGGGTGAATGGCAGCTGGCGCAAGCCGCGATCTGGCGGTCAGGGATGCCACCACGGTAAATGCGTTCGCCCAGGGCCACGGTGTCTTTGTCTTTGGCAAAACCGGGCTTGGCTGGCTTGGAGGCGAGCCAATAACCGATGTTGCGCATGTCTTCATCGCTCAGGCCAGCCACCATGCCGCTCATGACGGCGTTGGCGCGCTTGCCAGACTTGAATTCATGCAATTGCTTGATCAGGTACTCGGGGTGCTGCTGCGACAGCTTGGGGTTGACCGGCGTGGTGGAGTTGCCGTCTGCGGCATGACATGCAACACACATGGCATAGGCGGCCTCGCCTTTGGCCAAATCGAGCTTGGCAACGGCAGGCGCGGCTGCGGGGTTGGCCAAAGCAGAACCCGCCACGACGGCGGACAAGGTAGCGGTCATCAGGAAAGAAACTAGAGACTTCATGGTCGTCGTCCAAAAGTTGGAAGAATGGGGCGCAAAACCTGAGGATTCTACAATGAGGTCCGCGTCAGTTTCCTGACGACTGAAAGTCCCCCTGATTTATGAGCACCCGCCCCCGCGTTTCCAACTCTTTGCCCCCAACAGCGCCAGCGATACCCGCGTTGGTCACGCCCATGGGCTGGATGCACACCGCCCGCTTTTTGACCACCGCCGCGCAATTGCACCATTTGCCTGCGATGGACACCCCTGAAATCGCTTTTGTGGGGCGATCCAATGCGGGCAAATCCACCTGTATCAACACCCTGACGCAAAAGAAACAGTTGGCTTTTGCCTCCAAAAAGCCCGGCCGCACCCAGCACATCAACTTGTTTGCGCTGGGCAAACAGGGCATCACCGATGCTGTTTTGGCCGATTTGCCCGGTTATGGCTATGCCGCCGTGGCCAAAATGGACAAACTGCGCTGGCAGCAGGTCATGGCCAACTACTTGGTCAGCCGGGAAAACCTGACCGGCATCGTCATGATGTGCGACCCGCGCCACGGACTGACCGAGTTGGACGACATCTTGCTGGAGGTCATTCGCCCCCGGGTAGAGCAAGGCCTGAAGTTCCTGATCATCCTGACCAAGGCCGACAAGTTGACCCGGGCCGAACAGGCCAAAGCCCTGTCGATTGCGCGACTGCAGGCGGGCGGTGGCGAGGTGAAACTCTTTTCTGCCTTGAAAAAGCAAGGCGTGGACGAAGTGGCCCAATTGCTCTGGGATTGGGCGCATCCGGCCCAAGCCGCCACCGCAGATGCTGCGGCTTTCGCCTCTACAGAATCGACCGAAAACGATTCGGCAAACGATCCCGAAGCAGAACCCGAGGCATTAGACGAGTGAGCCCCCGGGAGGGCTCTTTATCTGGAGTGAACCCCGTGAACCCCGAAATCCAGACCTGGCAGCAAGACCTGCCCCACGGAATGACCCTGAGTTGCCGCGCCTGTGGCGATAAAGGCCGCCCGGTGCTGTTGTTTTTGCACGGCTTCCCTGAAGGGGCCTTTGTTTGGGACCCTTTATTGCTGCATTTTTCTAAGCCCGAAAACGGCGCTTACCGCTGTGTGGCTCCTAATCTGCGCGGCTACGAACGCTCCAGCGCCCCGCAAGACGTGAAGGCTTATCGGGCCAAATACTTGGTGCAAGACATCCTGGCCTTGATCGACATCGAATCGGGTCAACAGCCTTTAGCGGCCTTGGTGGCCCATGACTGGGGTGGCGCTGTGGCCTGGAACCTGGCCAACCAACAGCCCCATCGCCTGCGAAAACTGGTAATCATCAATTCGCCGCATCCCGGCACTTTCCTCAAGGCACTGCAAGCGGACCCGGCCCAACAAGCCGCCAGCGCTTACATGAACTTTTTGGTGCAAGCCGAGGCGGCCGAACAATTGGCGGCCAATGATTTTGAGCAACTGTTTGGATTTCTGACCGGTCATGGCACAGCGCGGGTGTCTCTCGCTGCCCCTCCCGATGCGGCCGTACTGGATTCGGGCGGTCAAGGCCCCGACTGGCTGACGCCTGAAGTTAAAGCGCAATACCGCCAAGTCTGGCAACACGGCTTGCAAGGGGGTCTGAACTACTACCGGGCATCGCCCCTGCGCCCTGAAAACGCTGCCGACGCCGGGGTGACCGCCCTGCAGATTCCCCCAGAAGCCCTGCGCATTGACGTGCCCACACTGGTTTTGTGGGGGCAAAACGATGTGGCCCTGCTGCCCTGCCTGACCGAAGGCCTGGACGCCTACATTCCCAACTTGAGCTTGGTGCCACTGGAACACGCCAGCCATTGGGTGGTGCATGAGCAAACTGAACGGGTGGTGGCAGAAATCACCGGATTTCTAAAACCCAATCCTCTACCCCAGCCATCACGCCAGCCATCACGCCAGCCATCACGCCAGCCATCA
>CAMDXR010000373.1 GCA_945877725.1 Limnohabitans sp. Rim8 | reverse complement strand
AATAAATTAGGAGACAAGACGATGAAATTCGATAGCTACTCAAGGTTTTTTTGCAGTGATTCCGGCTTGGCTTTTTTGCCAGCTAAAAGTTCTTCAAGGCGCAAGCTGACGGCGGCGCTGGTGCTTGGCTTCAATGTACTGCTCTTGGGTGGTGTCAGCCCTGCTCTGGCGCAGACATACCCTAGCCGGCCGGTCACGGTTGTTGTGCCCCAAGCAGCGGGTGGTGGCATGGACGCTATTGCACGTGCCGTTACCCTGAAGATGGGTGCCCTGCTCAACACTTCGTTTGTCATTGACAACAAACCAGGCGCCGGTGGCAACATAGGCGCCGCCCAAGTGGTCAAAGCGCAGGCCGACGGGCACACCATTTTGCTGGGACAAACCTCACAGTTTGCAATCAACCCTCACCTTTACACCCAAATGAGCTTTGATCCCCTTAAGGATCTGGTACCCGTGGTGATGCTGGCTGATGCGCCTAACGTGATTGTGGTGGGCGCTGATTCACCTTTCAAGACGCTCGCTGACATTGTGGCCGCTGCAAAAGCCAGCAAAAACATGCTTGATTTCGCCACGCCAGGCGCGGGTACACCGTCGCACCTGATTGGCGAGATGTTCCAAGACGTGGCCGGTATCAAATTGGTTCACGTTCCCTACAAAGGCGCGCCAGCCGCCATTACCGACACCATTGCCGGCCGTACCGCTTTCATGTTGTCTTCCATCCCATCAGCCTTGACCCAGATTCGCAATGGCAAGATGCGCGCAATTGCCGTGTCTGCTGACAAGCGAAGCCCCTCATTGCCAGATGTACCCACCATTGCAGAGGCGGGTTACCAGGGCTTTAATGCCGGCACCTGGTACGGCTTGTTTGTTCCCGCCAAAACCCCTGAAGCAGTTATACAGCGCCTCAACACCGCTGCCAACGAGGCGCTGAAGGCAGAAGACGTGATTGGCCGCGTGAAGAACGAAGGTGGCACGATTCTCGGTGGCACCAGAGAAGTATTTGCCGAAAAGATCCGACAAGACTTCGTCAAACTGGGCAAGGCCGTGCGCGATTCTGGTGCCAAGGTCGACTAAAACAGGGCCAACACCATGCAAACGTTAGACGTCTTCACTGTCCGCTCCGCTAGCCGGTGGCGATTGTGCATTGGTTTGGCCATTGTTTTTGGTGGCATTGCAGTAGCAGTCAACGCTTTGTATGTGCAAATGGCCCTAGACAATGCCCGCATGGGCGGCGCAATGCTAGGCGGGCTAATGGCTGCCTTGGCCACCGCGTTGGGTACCTTGCCTGTGCTGCTTTCACATCAGTTGTCACAAAAAACCTACGACACCCTGCTTGGGTTTGGCGCTGGTGTCATGCTTGCGGCTTGCTCTTTTTCTCTGATCATTCCCGCCTTAGCAGCTGCAAAACTGCAAGGTGCGGGCACGTGGGGGTCTGGTGGAATTGTTGGCGCAGGCATGTTGTTAGGCGCTGGCTTTTTGCTTTGGGTTGATCGGGCCTTGCCTCATGAGCATTTTTTCAAAGGGCTAGATAGCTCACAGGCCATAGCCACCAAACGGGTTTGGCTGTTTGTTTTTGCAATTGGTCTGCACAACCTGCCGGAGGGATTGGCCATTGGTGTGGCTTTTGCGGGCTCAGACCCAACAGGTGCCGTTGCGCTGGCAACTGGCATCTCCATTCAGGATGTACCCGAGGGCTTGGTGGTTGCACTGGCACTGCGAAGTGTTGGCTATAGCAAAGGCGTGTCGGCGGGCCTTGGCGCATTGTCCGGGCTGGTTGAGCCCTTGGCTGCAGTATTTGGGGCCATGGTCGTTGGCCTGTCTGCAACCCTGCTTCCCTGGGGCTTGGCCTCTGCAGCAGGCGCCATGCTGTTTGTGATCAGCCATCAGATCATTCCAGAGTCGCACCGCAAAGGACATGCGTCCTTTGCCACCACTGGCCTCATGTTTGGCTTTGTTCTCATGATGTTGCTAGACACTGCATTGGGCTAGCCCATTTGCGACATGGCGCTTTGACAATGAGCACAGCGGTGGTCTGTGCCGATCATGACCTTCGTTTTGTAGTTCGCAATGATATGATCTTTGAAACATTTAGATTGACTAGGAGACAACAGATGAGCCGCAGGAACAGCATTAAATTTCTAGCGACCCTCTCCCTTCTGGCTGCCATGGGCTCTGTTCATGCGCAGGCCAACTATCCGAACAAAGCTATACGTTTGGTCGTGCCTGCAGCACCAGGGGGTGCGGCCGATTTCTTTGCCCGTCTCGTAGGCCCCAAACTTGCCGAAGCCCTAGGGCAGTCAGTGGTCATTGAAAACCGCTCGGGTGCCTCTGGCACCATTGCAGCCGATTTGGTCGCCAAGTCTGCTGGCGATGGCTACACGGTTTTGATTGGTCAATCAACCAGCGTGGTGGTGGCGCCGCACATGTATGCCAAACTCAATTACGACACCCGAAAAGATCTGACACCGATCACGCTGGTAGCCGAGATTCCCAACGTGCTGGTGGTGCACCCTAGCGTGCCGGTCAACAGCGTGCAAGACTTGATCAATTTGGGGCGTTCAAAGCCCGACACTTTGAACTACGGTTCTTCGGGCAATGGCGCACCCACTCACTTGGCTGGTGAGATGTTTGAAATGGCCACCGGCGCCAAAATTCGCCATGTGCCTTACCGCGGTGCAGGCCCTGCCACCAATGCCTTACTGGCTGGAGAGGTCCAGGTTATGTTTGGCCCAGCGGTTGCTGTGATGCCGCAAGTGCGTTCGGGCCGAATCAAAGCGCTGGCCGTCACATCGGCGGCCCGTTCGGCCGTAGCCCCCGAGCTCCCCACACTGGCCGAGTCTGGCCTTAAGGATTTTGAAATCACTTCGTGGTTTGGCTTGTTTGTGCCGTCTAGTACACCAGCGGCCGTTGTCGACAAGCTGCACCGCGAAACCGCCAAGGTGCTGCGCTTGCCCGATGTGCAGGAACGCTTTGCCAAAGAAGGCGCCACGGCTGGTGGCAACGCGCCAGCTGCCTTTGCCGAGTTTGTGCGTGCCGAGTACGACAAGTTTGGCAAGCTTGTGAAAAGCAAGGGTAT
>CAMDXR010000372.1 GCA_945877725.1 Limnohabitans sp. Rim8 | reverse complement strand
GGTGCTGTGCCAGGGCCAAGGGCTTTTTCTCCAGGTGCTCGAGGGCCAGCGCAGCGCGGTCAATCGGTTGTACGCACGCATCCTGGCCGACCAGCGTCACAAGGATGTGGAATTGCTGGCCTATGAAGAAATTTCGGCAAGGCGTTTTGGCGCCTGGGCCATGGCGCATGTTCAGCTGTCATCTTTGGACCCGATGATTCAGATGAAGCACCCCGAGTTCGACCCCTACACCGCCTCCGGCAACTTGGTCATGAAAGAACTCGCTGACCTGGTCGCTGCAGGCCAAATACTCGACGAGCTGCCCCAAGAGTGAGGTGGGAGCGCCATAAATGAACCGGTCTGGCACGATCGCCTGCCGACTTGCATCTCTTGACCAGTTGGTAGGGACTGTGACCCTCTTGTGTGTCTTCATGCGTCGCCCTGGATCTTGGAAAGAAGCAGAGTGATGGTTGTTTTGGGCGACGCCTGCCAAGACCGATATTGCGCAGTTCATCGCTTGGTAAAACACCCAGCGGCCTCACGTCTGCGCGGACCATCAAATGCCGGACCAGAACTGCTGGGCGCTGCTGCCAACGCCGCACCATTTGCAACCTGCCTGCAGCCCATTGACAACTCGGGGAAAGTTGTCCAAAAAGCGGGGCTACTTCCCCGGTCAGGATCATCAGCGCTTCAGGCGATGTTCTGAGCCAGTGTTGAGACCAGCTTTGACAACATGCCCTTGGCCTCTATCGGGCTCAGAGCCTGGTCTACGCGCGGTAGCGCTCCAGGACGGCGCGGTCGACTTCAACGCCCAGCCCAGGCCCCTGGGGTATTTGCACCCAACCGCCCTGCTGGATGATCGGCTGGGTAATCAGTTGCTGGCGAAAAGGGTGACTTGAGCGGTCGTATTCGAGCACCGGGCCTTGCACAAACAGGGCGTGATGCGTGATTGGCAGTGCGGCAATCAGTTGCAGCGAGGCGGCCTGTGCGATCGCCGAGCCCCAAACATGAGGGTTGACTGTCACGCCATGCGCCTGTGCCAGGGCGGTGATGTGGCGCGCAGCGCTAAGGCCGCCGCAAGAGCCCAAATCGGGCTGTGCGATGTCAACCGCATGGGCGCCCAGAAGCTCCCGGTAACCATACAAAGTGTGTTCGTTTTCGCCGCCCGCAATCGGCATGGTGAGCTTATTGCGCATTTCGGCGTAGCCCCGCAGGTCTTCCGGGGCAACCGGCTCTTCATACCAGAGCAGGTCGTAATCGGCCAGGGCCCGTCCCAGGCGCAGCGCATCAGCGCGGCCGTAGGCATGGTTGGTGTCCACCATCAGGCGTATGCCCCGGCCTTCAATGGCCCGTCCGATGGCGGCCATGCAAGCGATATCGTCGGCAACGCCGTAGCCCAGTTTGACCTTCATCATCTGAAAGCCAGCTTCGCTGTGCTCAATGGCTTCGGCGGCCAAGCGCGCCGCCTCACCCTGACCTTCGATGCGGTAAAAGCCAGTGGCATACGGCGCCACCCGGGTGCGAAAAGCACCTCCCAGCAGGGCATAGATGGGCACACCATAGGCCTTGCCCGTGATGTCCCAAAGCGCAATATCCAGCGCGCTGATGGCCGCTACCACCGAACCCTTGCGCCCGTAGTCTCGTGTCGCGTGGTACATGCGGTGCCACAACACCTCGGTGTCAAGTGGGTTGGCCCCCAGCAGCAGAGGCTTGAGCGCATGCTCGATCGCGGCAGCTGCAATTTCTGGCGGCTCCAGGCCCTGGGCAAAGGCCTCGCCCCAGCCGATCAGGCCGGCGTCGGTGACAACCTCAACCAGGGTGGCACTGCGCTGGCGCACCCAGCCTTGGGAGAACGCAAAGGGCCGGGCGAGCTCGCTTTTGAGCACGTGCACCCTGATCTCGGCGATCTTCATGGGCAGCATCAGCCAGTCCTCAGCCCAGCCGCCTTTTCAGTTCTGGCGGGTTGGAGGACTTTTCGCGAAACTCCTGAGCACCAGCCGCAAATTTGACCCCCGCTTGCTTGATTGCGGCGTTGTCCACCTTGTCAATGGGCGTGTAAAAAGGGTGGTGGTGTTCCAGGTAGGGGTTGTTGCGGGCAGCGTTGTAGCAGTGCAGCACGGTCCAGCGGCGCTTGTCCGATCGGTTTTGGTCGGAGCGGTGCAGCACATTGCTGTGAAAAAACAGCCCATCGCCGGGCTCCATCTCGGCATACTCGATGGGCATGCGCTTGAGGATTTCTTCTACCCGCCGGGGGTCGGCGCCCACCTGCTCGCCCGGCAGCACGCCGTGCTCAAGTCGGCCGCAATGGTGCGAGCCTCGAACCACCTGCAGGCACCCGTTTTCACGCGTGCTGTGATCAAGCGCCACCATCACGCTGGCCATGTACGGGAATACACATCCATTGTGGTACCAATAGCCGTAGTCTTGGTGCCACTCCCAAGCCCCCCCTTCGAACGGCTCTTTGGCGGTTAGTTTGGAGTGGTAGTGGTAGACCTCGCCACCGAGCAGGTCTTCCATGGTATCGACCACCCGATGCGAGCGGGCGGCTAGGCCGTAGACGCTGTCGCCGGGTTGGTTCCAGATGGCCATTCGGGTTGATTTGCCGCTAGCATCATTACGGTCAAAGAGGCGGCTTTTCAGGGCCGCGTCGTTTTCAATGGCAGTGCGCAGGATGGCGATTTCCTCACCATCAAACAGCTTGCGAACCAGGGTGTAGCCATCGCGCTCATAGGCAGCACGCTGCTCGGCTGAAAGAATCGATCCGGGCATGGAAAATTCCCCCAAAAGCCCATCATAAACCGCAACAAGGGGCTGGCCCGCGCAAGCGTAACCAAGCCCCACCGTATGCTGCAGAGGGGGGCACAGGTCTTAGGCCTTGGCTCACACTTGGCTCCCTCCAGACAAGAGACAGCGCATGTGCCAGTGAGCAATATTTTTTTGGCATGCTTTTGGTTGTGTGTAAAACAAGAACGCGCCCGAAGGCGCGTACTTGCTTGGCTACTGGCGGCCCAGAAGGTATTGTTTAACTAACCCACTCAGTTTTCAGAGCCCCTGTTTTTGGTGATGTCGGGGTTTCGAACCACAAACAACTTCACCTGCTGC
>CAMDXR010000371.1 GCA_945877725.1 Limnohabitans sp. Rim8 | reverse complement strand
CAGCAGAAGTGACCCAATCCACAAATTTTTGAGCATCGGCCTGCTTGACATGGGCATGTTTGGCCGGATTGACCACCATCACGCCGTACTGGTTAAACAAGCGCTGATCCCCTTCTACCAATACCGCCAAATCAGCTCGGTTCTTGAAGCTGAGCCAAGTGGCACGGTCAGCCAACACATACGCCCCCGAAGAGGCTGCTATGTTCAGTGCAGGGCCCATGCCACAACCACACTCCTTGTAGCCAGTCCCTTTGGGGTCGGCCAAACCGGCCATTTTCCAGAAACGCAGTTCAGCCGCATGCGTGCCACTTTTGTCACCGCGCGAGACAAAGGCTGCATTGCCGGCCGACAACTTGGCCAAGGCCGCCACAATGTCTTTGCCTTTGGTGGCTGCCGGGTCGGCCTTGGGGCCGATCAACACAAAGTCGTTGTACATCACGGGGTGGCGCTTAAGGCCAAAGCCATCGGCCACAAACTTCTCTTCGGCCACTTGATAGTGCACAAACACCACATCGGCATCGCCACGCCGCGCCATGTCTAAAGCCTGCCCCGTGCCCAAAGCGACGACCTTAACGTCTAAGCCGCTGGCTTTTTTGAATGCAGGAAGCAAGTGCGCAAACAGACCCGACTGCTCGGTAGAGGTCGTTGAAGACATCACGATGGACTGGGCGTTAACCCAAAACGAAGTCGTGGCCAAAACGGCGCACATCAACACACCTCGGGTTGTGAAATTTTTAGAAACCATCAAAGTTCTCCTTGTACAAAGGCATGGGCCTGCGGGCTGTGCAAAGCCAGCTCGGCAGGGTTGAAGAAATCAGCGACAGGCAAATCGGCCAAAATTCGGCCCGCCTCCAGATAGACGACGCGACTGGCCAAGCGCTTGACCTGTCCCAGGTTGTGGCTGGCCCAGATCAGGGTCAGCGGGCGCTCGCTGGCGCTCGTCCATTCGGCCATCAAGGCCTCGACCTCGCGTTTGGCATGCGGGTCCAGACTGGCTGTCGGCTCGTCCAATAACAAAACATCCGGGTTTCTGGCCCAGGCACGCGCCATGGCCAAGCGTTGCTGCTGTCCGCCAGACAATTGACGCCCCCCCTGGCTTACCACGGCACCCAAGCTGAACCGTTGCAAAGCCTCTGAGGCTCTGGTTTTGGCTTGCGCCCAGTTGAGCCCCTGGCTGCGGTCTAGCCAAAGGCCCAGGGCCACATTGTTAAGTGCCGATGTGCGCAACAAATGGGGCCTTTGAAACAACATGGCCTGTTGCAAAGCAGGATGGTGATGGCACTTGCCTTGGTCAGGCTTCAATAAGCCATGCACCGTGCGCAGCAATGTGCTTTTGCCTGAGCCATTGGACCCGATCAGGGCGACCTGTTCCCCGGGCTGAACCACGAGGTCGACCTCCTTCAAGGCCCAAATCAGCCCCAGGCGCACGCAGACCCCCTGAAGTTCAACTGCGGCTTGCGTCATCAGTTCACCCACCCTTTGGGCACCGAGGCATTCAGGCCGTGCCGACGTTCGCCCCAGCGGCGCAAACCGGCCACTGCAGCATTGAGCAGCAACACCACCAGCAGCAGTACCAAGCCCAAGCCCAGCGCCAAGGGCAGATCGCCTTTACTGGTTTCAAGTGCTATGGCGGTGGTCATGACACGGGTAAAACCATCAATGTTGCCCCCGACCACCATGACGGCGCCCACTTCTGAAATAGCCCGCCCAAAAGCGGCCACGCCTATCATCAGCAAGGCGAGACGTTCGTCCCAAGCCAGCAAAATGCCACGCAACCAGGGACCGGCACCCAAGGATGCCCACTGCTCGCCGTGCTGCCTTTCAACGTCTTCAACCACTTGCCTGGTGAGCGCCGTGACCACGGGTACCACCAAAATAACTTGCGCCACCACCATGGCCTTGAAACTGAACAACCACCCCAAAAAACCCAATGGCCCCGTGCGTGACAGCAACAAATAAACCACCAAACCCACCACCACCGAAGGCAGGGCCAACAAGGTGTTGAGCCCCAGCAGCACAGCACCCCGGCCAGAAAACCGGGCCACCGCCAGCCAAGCCCCCAACAGCACGCCCAACACATAAGCGATCAGGCAGGCCGTTGCACTGACGGCCAAAGACCGAACCACGACCGTCCAAAGGTCGGGATCCAAGGAAAAAATGAGGGTCAGCGCAGTGGCAACGCTGTCAGAAAAAGTGTTCATAGCGCAAGCGAAGATGCTAACGGACGATAGGGGGCGCTACTCTAGGGGATGACCGCTATGAAATCAGTTGCATAGCTCGGCATTACCCTGCCTCGCTTTGCGTGGGCAGAACCGGTTTGACGACCACAAAAAAGCCCGGCGAACCGGGCTGTTTTGTGAGTCAGAGATGGTTTATTTTTTATCTTGCTTCATTTCGGCTTCCAAAGCCTTGGCAGGGTCTTGCTCCAAGGACTGCTGGTCAGCCGCATTTTTCTCGGTTTCTGATCCATCTTGGGATTCCCCTTCGCTCTCCAGCATTTGCTCCAGTGCAGCCTCTGCATCCACCTTCACGCCCTCTTGCAGGCCCCCGGTCACCAGGGACGGTGCCATGATGATTGCAGCCACCATGATCAACTGCAAAATGATGAAAGCAATGGATCCTTTGTAAATCTCTGAGGTTGTGACTGCACGAATGGTTTCCCCGGTTACGCGGTCTTTGTAATCGTTCTTGGGAGCCACACTGCGTAAATAAAACAGTGCAAAACCGAAGGGTGGTGTCAAGAATGAAGTTTGCAGATTCATGGCCACAATCACGCCAAACCAGATCATCGCCTGATCGGGCGTCATGCCGGGCACCATGCCGGGCAAGATTTTCTCGGCGACCGGGGCCAAGATTGGGATCACGATGAAAGCAATTTCAAAGAAATCGATGAAACAACCCAGAATAAAGATCAGCAGGTTCACCACAATCAGAAAGCCAATGGCTCCGCCAGGCATGTCCACAAAAAGGTGTTCCACCCAAATGTGCCCGTCGGCAGCATTGAAAGTGAAACTGAACACCGTGGAACCGATCAGGATGAACAGCACAAATGAGGCCAGTTTGGCCGTGCTTTCAAGGGCT
>CAMDXR010000370.1 GCA_945877725.1 Limnohabitans sp. Rim8 | reverse complement strand
GCGCACCCATTTCGGTGGCAAAAACCGCGTACCTCAGTTGCTGCGCTTCGCGTACCTCGTCTTGATGTTTGGCCCAAGAGACCTGAACAGCCCCCTGAGTGCGTCGAGGCAAAAAATCAAGCGTGGAGTGGGCTGATCCTGGATGAAGTGACCCCCTGGGCAAATTCACCGGAGAAATTGAGAACGTTGGATTTGGCAACTCTTTCATAACCAGCCCTTCTTTGGATCAATACCGCCATGATCAAAGGGCTGAATGACATGAAAATGTCTATTGGGTGATGTTTTTGTGACAGGCGAGTTTTGACTCCTGCAACGCCAAAACCGTTGTCAACTTTCTCAAAGCATCATGCTCAACTGAAACACCGAGTTGGGCGCGCGGGGCATCACGGGTGCCGGCAAAGGCTTTAAACGGAACTGACCCAACATGGAGCTGATGCGTGCATCTTGCGGCATGAAGGGCACGGCGACATCGTCCAGTGTTTGCGACGCCAAAGCTTCTTGCAAATGGCGCTGAATTTCTGATTCAAGGGCCTTCATGGGGTGCGCGCTGTCGGGGTACAGCTCGTCAAAGCTGTGCACCACTTCGAAGTGTTTGACCACATCCCACAAAGTGATGTCTTCAGGGTTGCCGCGAATTTGGTAACCGCCGCCCGGGCCACGGTGGGCCCTGATCAAACCTGCCTCACGAAGCTCCTTGAGGATGGATTCGGTGTAGGAGGATGAAAGCCCCAAACCCGACGCGATTTCTTCGGTGGTGACGGGGTTCACGGCTGAACGTGAAGTGATGAAAACCGCAATGTCTACGGCCTTGGCTGTTTTCTTCAGGATCATGATGCACTCCTTGTGTGAGTAGCCATTGTATGGTTTAAAACAAATAAATCAAAACAATACCTAATTATTTTCTCAAAAATTCCCAATTTCACATTAAAATATCTATTCAATACATAAACAAAGACATGAACACCCCTTTATTGCAAGCCTCTGCCGTCTATCGCATTGGCGTTGTTTCCAAGCTCAGCGGCATTCCTGTGCCCACCTTGCGGGTTTGGCAAACACGCTACGGCGCTTTTACGCCCACCACCACGCAGGGGCAGCACCGGCTTTACAGCGAAGAAGACCTGCGCAAAGCCGCCTTGCTCAAGTCGCTGACTGCACAGGGCCACGGCATCAGCCGCATCGCAGGCTTGCCTATATTGCAATTGCAGCAACTGCTGCAAACCGGCTCCGGCATTGCCACGGCCCAAGCCAACACAGCCACTCATTCACAAAATGCAGTCGATCAAGCCCAATTGAGCGGGTCGCGGGCTTGGGTGGTGGTAGGCCAGGGCTTGGCCAAGCGTTTGCAATCGCCCAAAACCGAACAGGGGGGCGCGTGGGCATCCTTGCCACTTCAGCAGGTGTGGGCCGATCTGGCCGAGGCCGAGGCCAACGCCAGCGTCAGCGCCAAAAGCTTGGCACAAGCGCCCGACGTGTTGGTGGTCTCGGTCAATGGTTTGAACGAAGACACTGCCCAACAAATTCAGGCCCTGGCCACCCTATTGGCAGCTCGGTTAACGCTGGTGCTCTACAGCTTTGGCCAGACGCAGGCCATGACCCGCTTGACCCGAATGGGTTATCAAGTACACCGTGAACCGCTGACGGACTCGGCCCTGAGCCAGATTCTTCAAAGCACTCGGCCCCCTCTGAACGCCATGTCGTGGTCCACAGAAAACCCAAAGCAGGCGATTCCGGCACGCCAATACTCCGAGGCAGTTTTGCAGCGGGTGGCCAATATTCAAAGCCAAGTGCTTTGCGAATGTCCCCGTCATGTAGCCGAACTCATTGGGCAGCTGGGGCGGTTTGAAGACTACAGCCACGACTGCCTGGACCAAAGCCCCAAGGATGCAGAACTCCACCAACAGCTCAAACACATGGCCGCCAGTGCACGCTATTTGTTTGAACAAGCCCTGCAAATGGTGGCCACGCACGAGGGCATTTCACTGGAAGAGTGATCCCTCAAGCCTTCGCACCCAACCGTTTTCACGCCAAGCCCATGAAACGCCATGTTGCAGCCACCTTGCTCGGGGTGCTTGCATTCGTCATCATCGACAGCCATGTTGACTGGGTGCGCCACGACCAAGGCGCGCTGCTGGAGGTGAGCGGCCAACCCTTTGACCCCAAAGGCTGGGCGGCTGAACACTGGCGACAACTGCGCAATGACTGCCGCGCAGTGCGCGCGGAACCCACGAACAGTGGTACGGCCTTGCAAGTGCTGCAAGCCATACAGCAACACAGCCCCCCTGACTCGATGGAGGCGCAGTTGTTGCAATTGCAGGTGCAAGCCGACTGGGCCATTGCCGAAGTAGAGTTCAAAACCCTGAACCCCAGCTTGGTGGTGTTGCGGCTAATGAACGGCCAATGGCAAATACAAGACAGCGCCATTTGGAGCGGGTCTGCGGCCCCTTGGCAGGTGGCTGATTTTGTACGGCGTTACCTGCGCCAACAGGCCCCCGATTTGCCCCAACCGCTGCTGAACTGTGTGCCCATTCAAGAGGACCGTTACAACCTGGCAGGTGGGTTAGCCGGGAAAAAACAAGGGTCTTGGCTATGACTTACCGCGTGGTTTGGTTCAAGCGCGACCTGCGGCTGCACGACCATGCAGCCCTGGTGCATGCCGCAAGTCAAGGGCCCGTGCTGTGTTTGTACATCGTGGAGCCGGATTTGTGGGCGCAGCCCGATGCCGCTTTGCAGCACTTTGAGTTTGTGCGTGAATCTTTGGCCGAGTTGCACCAAAGCTTGCAATCGCTGGGCGGGGGCTTGCAAGTGCACACCGGGCCTGCGGTGCAAGTGTTGGCCGCCTTGCACCAACAAGCACCGTTTGTCGAACTGGTCTCGCACATGGAAACCGGCAACGACTTCACCTACGCGCGCGACCTGGCCGTGGCGAACTGGTGCCGTGAACAGGGCGTGGGGTGGACTGAATGGGCGCAGTTTGGCGTGGTGCGACGCCTTAAAAACCGCAACACCTGGCAAGGCCGCTGGGAAACCCACATGGCCGAGCCGCAAGCGGTGTTGCCCCCACTGCAGTTTTTTGCAGCCCCACCTT
>CAMDXR010000369.1 GCA_945877725.1 Limnohabitans sp. Rim8 | reverse complement strand
CTCAAGTTTTCGACCAACACCGCGCTTTGGAAAAAGCAAGAAGAAGACATGGACCTCAACTGCGGCGAGATCGTCGATGGCGGCGTGAGCATTGCCGAAATGGGCCAACGCATCTTCGAAATGATCTTGGCTGCCGCCTCGGGAGAAGCCACCAAAAGCGAGCGCCATGGTTACGGCCAAAACGAATTTGTGCCGTGGCAAGTCGGCGCTGTGATGTAACTCTTTTTTGAATCCGGTGGGCATTTCTCCCACTTCAATGTCTTGAAAGCCATCTCATGAGCCAACGCATACAAGCCGCCGAACTGCGCCAGTACGTCACCCGCATCATTGCCATGACGGGCAGCACACCCGAAGAAGCCGCACAAGTGGCTGATAACCTGGTCATGGCCAACCTGAGCGGGCACGACTCGCACGGCGTGGGCATGGTGCCCCGCTATGTCGATGCGGTACTGGAGGGCGGCCTAAGCCCCAACACCGGCGTCAAGGTGCTGCTCGACACCGGCCCCATGCTGAACCTGGACGGCCAACGCGGCTATGGCCAGATCACTGGGGTGCAAGCCATGAACATGGGCATCGAACGCGCCAAACAATACGGCGTCTGCACGGTCGCCCTGAGCCGCTCGCATCACCTGGGCCGCATTGGTCACTTTGCCGAAATGGCGGTGGCCCAAGGTCTGGTGTCGATGCATTTTGTCAACGTCCACTCGCGCCCGGTGGTGGCCCCCTTTGGAGGTGGCGATGGGCGCTTTGGTACCAACCCCTGCTGCATTGGCGTGCCCATGGGCCAGCGCCCCCCGTTTGTGCTGGACTTTGCCACCAGCCGCGTGGCCCAGGGAAAAATGCGCGTGGCCTACAACAAAGGTGAACAAGTGCCGCACGGCTACTTGATCGACGAACACGGCCACCCGACCACCCAGCCCGGGGTGGTGGTGGTGCCGCAATCGAATGGTTTGTTTGGCGCACTGATGACCTTTGGCGAACACAAAGGTTTTGGCATGGCCGTGGCCTGTGAGCTACTGGGCGGTGCAGTCACCGGCAATGGCACCTGGCACCGCGAGGCAGACAACCGACGTGCCGTGCTGAACGGCATGCTCACCGTGTTGATCGATCCGCTCAAACTGGGAACACAAGACAGTTTTGAGCAAGAGGCCCAAGCCTTTAGCGACTGGGTAAAACAAAGCCCGGATGCCCCGGACAGCGACGGCGTGCGCTTGGCAGGCGACCCCGAACGTGCCGCCCGAATTGAGCGTGAGCAAACCGGCATCTGGATTGACGATGCCACTTGGGGCGAGATCCAAGCGTCCGAGAAAAAACTTCAAGCCCGATAAGCACGTCAGACACATCCAATCGTCGACGAAAAAAGGCTTTCAAAGCGCCCAAAAGGTCTAAATCGGTCAACACACCACCCTGCGCAACTTTGCATCGCCATGAACCTCGCAAACGCCACCCTTCCCAAGCTGTCCAGCCCTATCAAAACGCCCACCTATGCGCGCACCGGCCATGCGCCGGGCGTGGTGCATCTGGGCTTGGGCGCGTTCCACAGAGCGCATCAAGCCATGGTGTTTGACCAACTGCTGAGCCAGGGCGACCCGCGCTGGGGCATTCATGGTGTGGGCATGACACAGCCAGGTTTGGTGAACAAATTGCGCGCACAAGACGGCTTGTATGCCGTGCGCGTGGCCGATGCCAACGGCCTGCAATGGCAAGTGCCCGGCAGTGTGTGGCGCACCAGCGTGGCCACCACCGAGCGCGCAAACGTGGTGCAGGCCATCGCTGCGCCCGCCACCCGCTGGGTGACCCTGACCGTGACCGAAAAAGGCTACACCCCGGCTTTGGCTCAATTGCTGTTGGACGGCCTGCGCCAGCGCCAGCAAAACAACTTGCCGGGTCTGACCATCGCATCGTGTGACAACCTACAAGGCAACGGGCACAAATTAAAGGCCTTGGTGAAAGCGGCGGCCACGCCCCAAGACACAGCCCTCTTGCAATGGATGGACGCGCGTTGCGCCTTTCCTTGCAGCATGGTCGACCGCATCGTGCCCGCGGCCACCCCTGAAATTTTGGCAGCCGCCCACGCAGCACTGGGTGTGCAAGACGACTGCGCACTGAGCACCGAGGCCTTTTGGGAATGGGTCATTGAAGACCACTTTGCCGATCCCAGCGATGCCGCCCTGTTGCAAGGGGCAGGCGTGCGCGTGACCGCCGATGTACACAGTTACGAAGAAGCCAAACTGCGCATGCTCAACGGCAGCCACACGGCCATGGCCCTGATGGGGGCCGTCACGGGCCGCGCCGTGATAGCAGATTGCATTGGTGCGCCGCACCTGCGCACGTTTGTTGAACGCCTCATGAGCCGAGAGGTCTCGCCGCACCTGAGCCGAAGCGACTGGGCCGATTACCGCGATGCCTTGATTGCCCGTTTTGGCAACCCGTTTTTGTTGCACAGCGTGCACCAGATTGCCACCGACAGCTCGCAAAAAATACCGCAACGCTGGCCCCCCTCGGTACAGGGACAGATTGCCCGATCTGCCTCGTTTGAACACCATGCCTTGGCGGCGGCCGTCTGGCTGCGCTACACCTTGGGCGTGAACGAACAAGGTCAGAGCTACACCCTGAATGACCCGCAGGCCCCAAGCCTGATGGCGATCGGTGCAGCACAGCGCCAGCACCCACACGAAAGCGTTAAAGCCTTGCTGTCGCGAGAAGACTTGTGGGGCACTGTTTTACCGCAGCAAACCGCCTGGATTGCCAGCGTGACCCACTGGCATCAACAAATTTTGCAACTGGGCGTGGATGCTTCGGTGCGTCAATTGCTGAGCCAGGAAACACCATGAAAATCACCTCAGCGCGCGTCATTGTTTGCAGCCCCGGACGCAACTTTGTCACGCTAAAAATTGAAACTGACCAAGGCGTTACGGGTATTGGCGACGCCACGCTGAACGGGCGCGAACTGGCCGTAGTCAGCTATCTGCAAGACCACCTGATCCCCTGTCTGATCGGGCGCGATCCGCAACAAATTGAAGACATCTGGCAATACCTTTACAAAGGCGCGTATTGGCGACGAGGCCCGGTGACCATGAGCGCC
>CAMDXR010000368.1 GCA_945877725.1 Limnohabitans sp. Rim8 | reverse complement strand
AAATGGGGCCGAGTTGTGCATTGCCGATGCGACCTAACCAATAGGCGATGAAAGGTTCGCCGGTGCGCGGGCTGTTGCCATGACCGAGCTCAACACCGTGGTGTGTGGGGCCTACCGCTTGCACGGTGGTGAAGATGTTTTGATATTGCATGTTGTTTCTCCCGCCTTATTTCCAAATAGGCATGTTGAGCCACCAACCCCACCACTCTGGCCAACCACGGGTCCAGAACGGTCCACTGATGACGATGCACAAGGCGCTGAACAGCACAGCTGCCAGGGCCAAGAACAAGCCCAAACGATGAATGCCCAAGGTACCAATGGAGTAGCCAATCGAATCACGGAAAAACGTGTCTTCGTGTTCAGGCGTTTTGACCACTTCACCGGCTGGTGGATTGGTGGCTGACAACACCAGACCGCCATGCAAAGACAGTGCAAACACCGTGGCAAAGAAGAAACTCACCGCGATCATGTGCGCCGGGTTGTAGTGAAAGTGCAGGTATTGGTAGCCCACGTTGGAAACCCAATCGAGGTGGCTGAAGATGCCGTAAGGAAAACCATGTCCCCAAGCACCCATCAACACGGGGCGAATCACCACCAAGGTGAAGTACGCGAAGATGGCCACGCCGAACGCGAATGGCACATGCAAACCCATGCCGAGTTTTCGGCATATTTCAATCTCTCGCATCATCCACGAGATGAAAGCGCCTAAAGCGCACACCGTGATGAGCTGCCAAAGCCCGCCTTCCATCAGCGGTGCCATGCGCAAGCCGTAGGACAAATCGGGCGGCGCAATGCTGATTTGCCAAAGATTCCAGGTCGGCCCTTGTGAGGCACCCCACAAAATGAGCGCAGTACCTAGAAACGCAAAAAAGATGGTGGTGACACCAAAGAAACCCACGTAAAAAGGGCCAATCCAAAAATCGAACAAGTCACCGCCCACCAAGGTACCCCCTCGGACTCGGTATTTTTTTTCAAAACTGAGCATGGACATGATAGCGCCCCTTACTAGGAAAATTGAAATCAAATTTCAGATGAAGCACTGGCAAGGCCAGGGCTCCATCTGAAACAGCATCAGGTCGATTAAGACTTGACCGCTGGTACGGCGGGAGGCATCGGTGCGTTTTGCACTGATGCTGTGCCAGCTGCTTTGCGTGGGCCGTCGAGCCAATTGAACTTGTTGGTGCTGAGCAAGATCAGATGAATCATTGCGGCCAGTCCGAACAAGAAAATGCCTTGAACAACCATTGCCCGAAGCGGGTCGTACAGTTTCCAAATACGCCACATATTTCTTCTCCTAAGTGATGTGTGACATGAAGGTGTAAACAGCTGCTTTCACGCCAGCCACCAAACCCTTGGTGCTCTCCGCACCTGGCAAGTAATTTCTCCAGTTGATGCCCATCATGGTGGCCATGAAAGCGATCGTGAAAAAAACCAAAAAACCAAGTGCAAAAATGGCCGCAAATGTTTGTGATTCATTGGCACGTACGTGCCTTTGATCAAGTTGACTGGTGTTAGACATGCTTAACCCCTTCAGATGAAAGAAAACGGCGTTAGAACCAGGGACGCCATGCCCAGACTAGGATGTGTGCCAACACAGCTACCGCCGTGAAAGACACTGTTCCTTGAATCCAGAATGCATGGAATTCCTGAGCCTCTTCGTCCGTCAAGCCAGAGATGGATGTCCGCTGTGACATAAGACTGCTCCTTCACAATTTGACCTTGCGGCCATTGCTGCGCTCAACCCGCGCAACTTGAGTAGCCGCAGCAGAGCGCCACGACATTCCTGATTTGCAAACACATGGGTTTGCAATGACATTCCATTTCTTCATGCGGGTACCGCCGCCAGACCCAAATCTTTGGCTGCCGCGTGCACATGCCCGCTGTCAACCACGTTGCCGCCGGCCTCGCGTGTGATTTGTTCGGACAAATCACGCAATCGCTTGGCCGCTGAAATTTGCACCAGCACCGGTTGGCTCTGCACCAGTTCCCGCAACAAACTTTGCGCCTCGTCTTGCCAGGCTGCGTTGGGCACCACCACGCCGCGTGCATGGGTGGCTTCGACCTTGTCCATCTCGGTACCCAAAGGCAGGATGTGGAACAAGGCATCAAACAAGGCGTTGCAGACTTCTTGCACCAGATAGCTGGCACCGCTGTAACCCATGAAAGGTGTACCGGTGTGGCGGCGAATGACGGCGCCTGGAAAAGAAGCTGGGATGAAGGCCGCACGCATGGGACCACCCGACATCTCGGACAAGTACATGCGTTCGTTGTAGCTGCCAAACATGATGAGCGGCGTTTGCTGGTGGCACATCTTGCGCACGCTTTGGTTGTCTGTTTTGGTGCCAGCCGTGCGTGACACGCTGAATTTGCAAGGCAGACCCATTTCCACTTCCAAGAAATTTTTCAAGCCACGTGCATAGGTTTCACCGGCGACCACGGCGAAGCTGGCCGTTGAGAAAAAATCTTGCGTCACCGACCGCCACAGATCCCACAGGGGCTTGAGTGTGGTGTGGCGTTCTCGTTCAATGAAGGGCTCAGGATCGAGGTTGAGCAAACGGCCTAGTTGACGCAAGAAAGCGGTGGTGCTGTGCAAGCCAATGGGGGCTTGCAAATAAGGCCGCTCCAAAGCTTCACACAACATACGGCCAAATTCGCGGTACATACAAATATTCACATCAGCTTCCACCAAGCGCGACACATCGGCCAAGTGACTGCCCAATGGAAACACCATGTTCACTTCAGCACCAATGCCGTTGACCAGGCGTTTGATTTCCGCTAAATCGCTAGGACAGTTGAAGGTGCCGTAGCTGGGACCAATGATGTTGACGCGTGGTTTTTCACCGGCAGGACGCTCGGCAAATGGTTTGCGTGCTGGTACTTTTTTCAGACCATACTCGGTCCACAACCAGTACATGGCGCGGTTGGAACACTGCCATTGGTCTTCGTCAATCGTGCGCGGTAAGAAGCGTTGGATGCCGGTGCCCTCGGGGGTGACACCACCGCCAATCATCTCGGCAATCGAACCCGTGACAACAACCGCAGGCAACTCCGGGTCCAAGGTGGCATGGGCACGTTTCATCGCACCTTCGGTGCCCTCGCG
>CAMDXR010000367.1 GCA_945877725.1 Limnohabitans sp. Rim8 | reverse complement strand
CAGATCAGTGGGCCTGTGCTGTCGCAGCCTATGGCGTGGGGCCAGTCTGTTTTCAGACAGGTGGTCAGGTCTAGCAGGTGTGTCGCCTCGTTGTTTGGTGGGTTGCTGGGTGCAGTGGTTAGGCTGAAAGAGCCCCAACCGTTCCGGCTGCGTCCGCCCACGGTGCCGTAAAGATGCATCAGGTGGAGTGCTTGCTCAATTAATGTCGAATCAACATCCGGGTAGGCGATGCCCAGTTGAGCGATTTCTTGGGCTTGAATGGCTGCATTGGCTTTCAGTGCTGTACCTTTGTCGAATTCCAGGGGCCCAAAACCCATATAAAGCTGGGCTCCGACAGGCTTTGGTCTGCCATCACGGTCGTGTACGTTGGGGTGCGCAACAGGTGTGTCGGTCGTTGACCATTGGGTATCTTTGCCAGCGTTCCAGTGGCTGAGCCTGATGCGTACAAGGCTTTTACGTGCTGCTACCTTGTTATTGTTTTCATCGCGATCGTTTTCAAGCCATGCATGCCCAAAGAGGTGGCCTTCAATGTCTCGCATCTCGTTTAAGTTGACCCGGTGCTGCTGTTGATTGGCAAAGGCCACACGCCACCATTGGCGAAGTTGTGCTTTGAAGGGGGGCGTTCGCCAGCGACCACTTTGGGTGGCATCGCCCAAGAATGCAGGTGTGTTGAATTGGATTTGATATTTGTTTTTTTTCATGAATTAATTGTATTGATTATTAAATTTTGAACATTACCATCACTTTTATTTTTAAAGTTATTTTTTGTGATTGATTCACTTATTTATTATTCGAATTTGTGTTGCACCGAGGGTTAGCCTGTAGCCCTGTTGGCGTCCTCTTGTGCCGATGTTTTCTCGGGCAATGAGCCCTGCCAATGGCAGTGCGCCACTGTTGCGCAGTGTCTTTTCCATCTTGGATAGTTGTTCGCTTAGCGTGCCGCCCATGGCGTTGCTTGTGCCCAGCCGTTTGTCGAGGCTGTTGGGGATGCTCATTTCGCCCAGTGCCAATTTCAGGTCTCGCCGAGCCATTGCCCGCCACTCGGGGTCGTCTACCTCTTTTAGGGGCGCGCGCAGTGGGGGAAGCTGTTGCTGGCAGCGCCAAGCGAGCAAGGCGAGCAGGCCCAGTTGCATGGGGGGCAAGGCGACCTTTTGCTGATTGATCCGGACGCACGATTGCCCGATGTCAATTTCTAAATCTATTTGGTCCAGTGCTCTGTTAGCAGCTAAAACCGCCTGAGCAAAGCTGCTGTTTTGACCTTTGATGCTGGCTGGTAAAAGGTTCCTAAGTCGAACAAATGGGATGTCTCCCAGCCAGACTTTGGCGGTGCTGGCGTCCAGCGGGTCTTGCCCGGGGGCTCGCGATGGAAGGACGTGCGCTGTAGGGGTGGGATAAAAAAATTCGGGTCGCGATTCAAATGGTGCAGAAATGAGTACATGCGAGAGTTTGTCTTGGGGCCTTCCCCACAAGCTCATGGCGTATCCCATGAAAAACCCCATGGTCTTGCGGCCACCAGCGATGGATGCATGGATTTCGGTGTCTTCGTCCGCCGTCATGCGCCTGACCAAATCGGCGATGCCATCTGCCGCACATTGGTTGTCTTCATCGTCACGGATGTCATCAAGTGGCAGACCGTTGGTGTCTTGCAGTACTTCAATGTGGGTAGCGTTGAATGCTATGGGCGGCAGGCGCCAGTCTTGGCATAAGCGATGAAACCAGCCGGGGTTGTCGGACAGCAGCATCAGTCGGGCGTTGTCTGCACCTCGCTGGGTGGTGATGAGGCGAATCTCGTCTGGAATCCACTGCGGTGTTTGTGTGACGCTCAGTGCGTAGAGGGTTTCGGTGACGATTTGCGGCGATAGGCCGGTGACGCATAGCAGAATGCGCCGGGGATTGGAGCCTTTCAGATATGGTTTTTTGATGGAGGCAGTTTGATACATTGCCGTAGTATGCTTATTTTTTCAATATTTTTGAATTCGGCAAGCTTGCCGTAGCTGTGCCTTTGAAAATCAGTGGATGAAAGCTGAATAGAACCAGTAAAGTTGACGAATATTTTTAATGGCATCAAAATTGGTACCTTTAACAGGTCTTTAAGGTTGCCCATGGCCCATTTAATTTATGCCACCGTGACGGCCAGTGTGTCCGAGCTTAAGAAAAACCCCATGGGTACGGTCTCTGCGGGTGAGGGGCAAACCGTGGCCATTCTTAACCGTAATGCGCCTGCTTTTTATTGCGTGCCTGCGGGTGCGTATGAAGCCTTGATGGACCGTCTTGAGGACATGGAGCTCAACGCGATTGCCGATGCGCGGGCCGAAGAGCCCGTTGTTCGAGTCAAGCTTGATGAGCTTTGAAATTAATTACGCGCTGGCGTTCGTTCCTCAGGCCCTAAAAGAGTGGAAAAAGCTTGACCCCCACACCCGTCAACTTTTCAAGTCGCGACTGAAAGATCGCCTTCAGGCCCCAAGGTTGGCTTCAGCCCAGTTGCGCGGTCACACTGACCGTTACAAAATTAAACTCCAGGCACTCGGCTACAGGCTTGTCTATGAGGTGCGTGATCACGAGGTGTTGGTGGTGGTTGTGGCTGTGGGCCGACGTGATGGCCACGCGGTGTACCTTGCTGCCAATGGCAGGGATGGTGCGAAGCACTGACAGCCCCTCATCAGCCAGCCGCCACGGCTGCCACCCACCTCAAGCCGCAGGTGCCGCAAAGCGTTCGCGCAGGTAGGCCACGATGACGTCGGACTCTTGCAGCCAACGGGTTTGGCCATCCGCTTCGGTGATCTTCAGACACGGCACCTTGGTCGCGCCGCTGCCTTGCAGCAATGCGTCACGGTTTGCAAGGTGGTGCTGTGCGTCGCGTTTTTCAATGGGCAACGACAGGCGGCGCATTTCTTGTCGCACTTTGATGCAAAACGGGCAGGTGCTGAATTGGTACAGCGCCAGGCTTTGGCATTGTTGTTCCACGTTGGCTTGCACTGCTGGCGCGCGTACAACGCCAGTGGGCTGGGTCAGGCGTTCTTTGAGCAGCATGAACGGGCCCAGCACCAGGCGCAGGGTTCTGAAAAATGCACGGATAACGGTTTTCATAATGGCTTCAAAAATGTTGAATTAAGACAGGATTTTGTTG
>CAMDXR010000366.1 GCA_945877725.1 Limnohabitans sp. Rim8 | reverse complement strand
TCAGTTCGGACATGCACTCGCTTGGGCACTTTGTAGGCCGCCAGTCGGCTGGCCACATGGGCTTGAACTTGCTCGGGCGTGAGGTGCGCACCCGGGGCCAACACCACCACGGCCACCACGGCCTCGCCGGTTTGCTCGTCAGGCTGGCTGAACACCGCTGCCTCGGTCAGTTCGGGGTGTTGCAGCAGGCAAGACTCCACCTCGGCGGCGGCAATTTTTTCGCCCGCACGGTTGATCACATCCTTAATACGGTCCACCACCCGCAGCAGGCCGCCTGCTTCCAAAATGCCGATATCGCCAGTGCGAAACCAGCCACCGGCAAGCGCTTGCGCGCCCCCATCGGTTTGCCCCAAATAACCCCGCATCAGGCTCACGCCGCGCAGCCACACCTCCCCCGCCTGCCCCGGCGGTAAGTCGGTGCCATCCAAATCAACCACACGTAGCTCGATGATGGGTGACAAAGACCCTGCGGCCTGTGGGTGGTGTTGAAACAACTGCCCAGAGGCCGCCGCGCAGACCCCGTTGGTTTCGGTCAGGCCGTAGCCAATGCCCGACATTGAGTTGCTGCGGCGCGTCAACACATCGTCGATCAGGCGCTGGGGCAAACCCGCCCCGCCAAAGCCCACGCCACCCAAGGTGCCGGTCACGGCCAAATCGTCAAAACCGGGTTCGGCCAGCAACTGCATCACCATGGAGGGCGCGCCGTTGAATTGGGTGATTTTTTCGGCCTGAATCAATTCCAGTGCTTGCGCCGGGTTCCAGCGGCGTATGAACACAAGGCGGCGGCCATGGCGCAGCGCCGTCAACAATTGGGCGTGCAAACCACTGACATGGAACAGTGGCACAGCAGTCAGGGTGGTCGGTTGCAGGCCACGGGCCATCATGACGGCAATGGCCTCGGGCGAGGTCATGGCCGATATGGCCCCGATGTAATCAATATTGAACAAGCCCTGGCACACCGCCCTCTGTGATGACAGCACGCCTTTGGCTTGGCTGCTGGCCCCCGAGGTGAACAAAACCAAGGCCGCATCGTCTGGGGCTAACTCGGGGGGCTGCACCGCAGGTGCGCCCGGCGCAGTCAGGGCGGCCCAGTCGGCATGGCCTTGGCCGGGCATGCCATCGAGCACCACGGCTCGGCAAGCCAAGCCGTCCAAATCTTGCGCCACATGGGCAAACCGTTCGGCATCGCAGATCAACAAGCCGGGTTTCAGGTCGCGCAAATTGGCCATCAACTCGTCGCGCAGGCCATAACTGTTCAAGGGTGCAGGTACGGCCCCCAACAAAACCACAGCGGCAAAGGTCACCGCCCATTCGGGCCGGTTGCGCATGGCAATGGCCACCCGATCACCGGCACGCACACCCCACTCGGTCTGAAGGCGTCCGGCCAAGGCGTCCACCACATTGAAAAACCGTTCAAAAGTCCAACGGTCACCCTCGTACACCATAAACTCGCGCGGTCCATGGGCACGCCCCGCGTTGATGAGCGCGGGCAGGTTGGGAAAGGCGTTGCGATAGGCCAATAAGTTGTGACCGTTCACCGTGACCGTGACCCGCTCGAACGGCGCACCCGGCCCGGTAAGTTGCTCGCGGCAACGGGCCAACTGGTCCAGAATGTTCGGGTTCGAAGGGGGTGTGTCAGGCGTTGATGAATAGGTCATGGTGGTCAAAAACCTTTCAGGCAGGCGTAGCGGTTGCGATGGAACACGCCATCGCCCAAAGACTGTTGCAACACCCGGGCACGCTTGACGATCAGGCCCAGATCAAACTCGTCGGTTACGCCGATGCCGCCGTGCAACTGAATGGCCTCGTTCATGAGTTTTTCGCACAGGTCAGAGGCCCGGCCCTTGGCCAGACTGGCCAGCAGGGCCAGGTCTGCGCCATCGGTATCAATGGCCGACAGCGCGGCACGCACGCAGCTTTGCAGCATTTCCAGTTCGGTATACAGCCGGGCCATGCGGTGTTGCAGGGCTTGGAAGGAGCCAATCGGCACGTCAAACTGCACCCGCTCCTTCAGGTAGGCGTTGGTGCGCTCGAAAGCCTCGCGCATCAGCCCCAGCCCTTCGGCGGCCAGGCAAATGCGAGCACGGTCCAGCGCGGCAGTCAATGCCTGCCCTGCATCGAGGGTTTGCTGTTCACGCCCCCCCAAACGCATGTCGGCAGAAACTTGCACCCCAGACAACTGCAGGCGGGCGTAATTGCGGCTGTCGGCCAGCCGGGTGGGCTGCAAACTCACCCCGGCACTGGCGGTATCCACTACAAACAAGCCCAGTTCGTCGTCGGCTGACTCACCCATGCGGGCCACCACGATCACCCAAGAGGCGCCGTTGCCGTCCATGACAAACCACTTTTCACCGTCCAGCACCCAAGCATCGCCCACACGGTGTGCGGTGGTTTTGATTTTTTCTGGGTTGTGTCGGCCTTGCTCGTCAATGGCCAACGCCATCCGTTGTGTGCCGTCCATCAGGACCGGCAACAAAGCTTGCCGCTGAGATTCTGTGCCTGCGCGCAGCACCAGTTCGCCGCACAACACCACCGACGACAGCAACGGCAGGGCCGCCACGCTGCGGCCCATGGCCTCAAAAATAGCACCCAGCCCCATGTACCCCACAGCCAGGCCGCCCTCAGATTCAGGAAACACGGCGGCGGGCCAACCCAGCTCAACCACTTGTTGCCACAACGTGGGCTCAAAGCCCAGCTCGACCCGGCTGTCGCGCAACTGGCGCTGCAAGCTCACGGGGGACTGTGCGGCCAAGAACTCGACGGCGCTGTCGCTCAACTGGCGCTGCTCTTCATTCAGCAAAAAACTCATGCCTGCGTCTCCGGTATCTGTATCCAAAACCATTGTGTTGTCATGTCTTACCCCGTTGACCCTGTTGAACCTGTTTAACCCGGCAAACCGAGCACACGCTTGGCAATGATGTTGAGTTGAATCTCGCTGCTGCCACCCGAAATGACATAGGTTTTAGACAGCAACCAAAGGCGGCAAATATCGTGCTCGTCGGCCGTGAACTCGTCGCCCTCCCAACTCATACCGCGCTGGCCCATGAGCTGCATCAGCAATTCGTACTTGGCCACCTCTTGTTCGGTCTGGACCAGCTTCATGATGGAAGCAGGCCCACTGATGTCCATGCGCGCCAGCCCTTCTTCTTTGACCCGTTGGTGCGTCAGAGAAAAAGCGTG
>CAMDXR010000365.1 GCA_945877725.1 Limnohabitans sp. Rim8 | reverse complement strand
GGACAAAGAACAACCCGGCCTGATCATTTTGGGCAAACAAGCCATTGACGACGACTGCAACCAAACCGGCCAGATGTTGGCCGCACTGGCCGATCTGCCCCAAGCCACGTTTGCCAGCAAGATTGAAATCGTGGACGGCAAGGCCCACGTCACCCGCGAGATCGACGGCGGCCTGGAAGTACTGGCCATCAGCTTGCCTGCGGTAGTGACCACCGACTTGCGCCTGAACGAGCCGCGCTACGTGACGCTGCCCAACATCATGAAGGCCAAGAAAAAGCAGCTGGACATCTTCAAGCCCGAAGACCTGGGGGTCGATGTGGCCCCCCGCATCAAGACCCTGAAGGTGGCCGAGCCTGCCAAGCGCAGCGCCGGCATCAAGGTGCCCGATGTGGCCACCTTGGTTGACAAGCTCAAAAACGTCGCAAAGGTAATCTGACCATGACCGCTCTCGTGATTGCAGAACATGACAACGCCTCGATCAAAGGCGCCACACTGAACACCATCACCGCAGCCGCAGCTTGCGGTGGCGACGTGCATGTGCTGGTGGCCGGGCACAACGCGGGCGCAGCCGCAGCCGCAGCCGCGCAAATTGCAGGTGTAACCAAAGTGATCCACGCCGACAGCGACAGCTTGGCGCACGGCTTGGCCGAAAACGTCACGGCGCAAGTTCTGGCCATTGCCAGCCAGTACAGCCACATTCTGTTTCCGGCCACGGCGGCGGGCAAAAACGTAGCCCCCCGTGTGGCGGCCAAGCTCGATGTGGGCCAAATCAGCGATGTGACGCAAGTCTTCTCGGGCGACACCTTTGAGCGCCCCATTTATGCGGGCAACGCGATGGCCACAGTGCAAAGCACCGATGCCACCAAAGTCATCACCGTGCGCACCACGGGCTTTGATGCCGCAGCAGCCACAGGTGGCAGTGCGGCTATTGAGATTGCAGCGGCCCAGGCTGACAGTGGCAAAAGCGCCTTCAAGGGCAGCGAGATTGCCAAAAACGACCGCCCGGAGCTGACGGCGGCCAAGATCATTGTCTCGGGTGGCCGAGCTTTGGGCAGCTCAGAAAAGTTCAACGAAGTCATGACGCCATTGGCCGACAAGCTGGGCGCGGCCATTGGGGCCAGCCGTGCGGCAGTAGATGCCGGGTATGCGGCCAACGACTTGCAAGTGGGCCAGACCGGCAAGATTGTGGCGCCTCAGTTGTATGTGGCGTGCGGCATCTCGGGTGCGATCCAGCACTTGGCGGGCATGAAGGACAGCAAGGTGATCGTGGCGATCAACAAAGACCCTGAGGCCCCGATCTTCAGCGTGGCCGACTTTGGCCTGGAGGCCGATTTGTTTGTAGCCGTGCCCGAGTTGACGCAAGCCCTTTGAATCCCGGAGACAAGACATGAGCTACATCGCCCCCTTGAAGGACATGCTTTTCAATATCGAGCATCTGGCCCGCATTGACCAGATTGCGCAGATTCCTGGCTTTGAAGATGCCGGACTGGAAACGGCGCAAGCGGTATTGGAAGAATGTGCCAAGCTCAACCAGGACGTGATCTCGCCGCTGAACTGGGAGGGCGACAAAAACCCTTCTTTTCACAATGGCAGCGGCGTGACCACCACCCCCGGTTTCAAGGAGGCTTACCGGCAATACGCCGAAGGTGGCTGGCAAGGCTTGCAGCACCCGACCGATTTCGGCGGCCAGGGTTTGCCCAAAACCATTGGTGCGGCTTGCGGTGAAATGCTTAACTCGGCCAACATGGCCTTTGCGCTTTGCCCCTTGTTGACCGATGGTGCGATTGAAGCCCTGATCACTGCGGGCTCGGATGAACTCAAAGCCATCTATCTCGAAAAATTGATTTCAGGCGAGTGGACAGGCACCATGAACCTGACCGAGCCACAAGCCGGTTCTGACCTGGCCGCCGTGCGCACCCGCGCTGAGCCCCAGCCCGATGGCACTTACAAAATTTTCGGTACCAAGATCTACATCACCTATGGTGAACACGACATGGCCGAAAACATCGTCCACTTGGTGTTGGCCCGGGTCCAAGGTGCCCCTGAGGGGGTGAAGGGCATCAGTTTGTTTGTGGTGCCCAAAGTCATGGTCAAGGCCGATGGCTCCTTGGGTGATCGCAACGATGTGCATTGCGTCAGCATCGAACACAAAATGGGCATCAAGGCCAGCCCAACTGCAGTTTTGCAATTTGGCGACCATGGCGGGGCCACTGGCTTTCTGGTCGGGCAAGAAAACCGTGGCCTCGAATACATGTTCATCATGATGAATGCCGCCCGTTACGCGGTGGGTGTGCAAGGTATTGCGATTGCCGAGCGGTCTTATCAGCGTGCCGTGCAATATGCCCGTGACCGTGTGCAAAGCCGTCCTGTCGATGGCAGCTTGCCCGGTGCAGGCCCCATCATTCACCACCCCGATGTGCGGCGCATGCTCATGACCATGAGGGCCTACACCGAAGGCTGCCGAGCCATGGCCACCACGGCGGCCGCAGCCTACGATGCCTCGCACCACCACCCCGATGCCGAAGTGCGCAAACAGAATCTGGCCTTTTATGAATTCATGGTGCCCTTGGTTAAGGGTTACAGCACCGAGATGAGTCTGGAAGTCACCAGCCTGGGCGTGCAAGTGCACGGGGGCATGGGCTTCATTGAAGAAACAGGCGCTGCGCAGTATTACCGCGACGCCAAGATTTTGACAATTTACGAAGGCACAACCGCCATTCAGGCCAACGACCTGGTGGGCCGCAAGACGGCCCGCGATGGGGGGCAGACTGCCAAGGCGCTGGCCACACAAGTGGCGCAAACCGAAGCCGACTTGATGGCCAGCCAACAGGCCGATGCCCTTGCGGTTGCACGTCGTTTGAAGGCCGCTCGCGAAGCCTTCTTGGATGTCGTTGACTTTGTCGCGGGCAATACCAAAGCCCACCCCAACGATGTATTTGCAGGCAGCGTGCCCTATCTCATGCTGGCAGGTAACCTGATGGCAGGCTGGCAAATGGGCCGTGCACTGCTGGTGGCGCTGACACCCGAAGCGCAGTCGCAAGATGCGGCTTTCATGTCGGCCAAAGTCACCACGGCACGCTTTTACGCGGACCACATTTTGTCCAAGGCTCCTGGGCTGCGCGACAGCATTGTGGAGGGCGCTGGCAGCGTGACCGAGATGGCGCTGGACGCTTTTTAACGCGGTT
>CAMDXR010000364.1 GCA_945877725.1 Limnohabitans sp. Rim8 | reverse complement strand
CGAGTTGATTCGCCGTTTGCGCCTGGACCAAAACGACAGTTTGCGCGTGGCCGTGATCTCTATTGACCCGTCACGCCGCAAGAGCGGGGGCGCGTTGCTGGGCGACCGCATCCGCATGAACGCCATTTCGCCTTGGTCGCAAGGCCCACGCGTGTTCATGCGTTCATTGGCCACCCGCGATTTCGGATCCGAAATTTCTGCCGCCCTGCCCGATGTGGTGGCGGCCTGCAAGGTGGCGGGTTTTGATTTGATCGTGGTCGAGACTTCGGGCATTGGCCAGGGCGATGCCGCCATCGTGCCGCATGTGGATGTGCCTATGTATGTGATGACACCCGAGTTTGGCGCGGCCAGCCAGCTCGAAAAAATTGACATGCTGGACTTTGCCGAATTTGTGGCTATCAACAAATTTGACCGCAAAGGCTCCAGTGATGCGCTGCGCGATGTGGCCAAACAAGTGCAACGCAACAAAGAAGCCTGGACCGTGCCGACCGAGCAAATGCCGGTGTTTGGCACCATGGCCGCACGCTTCAATGACGACGGTGTGACGGCGCTGTACCAAGCGCTCAAAAAACGTCTGGCCGAGTTGGGCATGGCCACCACGGAGGGGCGCTTGCCGATGGTTAATGTGCGTTTCAGCACGCACCAAAATCCGGTGGTGCCCTCCGCCCGCTCGCGCTATCTGGCCGAGATCAGTGACACGGTGCGCGGCTACAAAAAACGCGCCGTTGACCAAGCACGACTGGCCCGCGAAATTCAGCAACTGCGTGCCGCTGCCCGCATGTTAGAGGTGGGTAAATCGGGTCGCGCCAAGGCCGCCGAAGCCGCGATTGACCTGGCCGTGGCCCGTGAGCAATCGCAAGACCCCACGGCCCGCAAGCTGCTGGCCCAGTGGCCCGACATGCAAAAAGCCTACGCAGGCGATGAATACGTGGTGAAGATTCGCGACAAGGAAATTCGCACCGCGCTCACCACAAAATCGCTCAGCGGCACCACCATCCGCAAGGTGGCCCTGCCCAAATACGAAGACGACGGGGAAGTCCTTAAATGGTTGATGCTAGACAACGTGCCCGGCAGCTACCCGTACACCTCGGGCACCTTTGCCTTCAAGCGCGAGGGCGAAGACCCGACCCGCATGTTTGCCGGAGAAGGCGATCCGTTTCGCACCAATCGCCGCTTTAAGTTGGTCAGCGAAGGCTTGCCTGCCAAGCGCCTTTCTACCGCGTTTGACTCGGTCACACTGTATGGCAACGACCCCGACCTGCGGCCCGACATTTATGGCAAAGTGGGCAACTCAGGCGTGAACGTGGCCACCCTGGACGACATGAAGGTGTTGTATTCGGGCTTTGACCTGTGCCACCCGACGACCAGCGTCAGCATGACCATCAATGGCCCGGCGCCCAGCATTCTGGCGATGTTCATGAACACGGCCATTGACCAAAACATCGACAAGTTCAAGGCCGAAAATGGCCGTGAACCCACCGACACCGAAACCGCCAAAATCAAAGAATGGGTGTTGACCAATGTGCGCGGCACGGTGCAGGCCGACATCCTGAAAGAAGACCAGGGGCAAAACACCTGCATCTTCTCAACCGAGTTTTCGCTCAAAGTCATGGGCGACATTGCCCAGTATTTTGTGCACCACGATGTGCGCAACTTTTACTCGGTGTCCATCTCGGGTTACCACATTGCCGAGGCCGGGGCCAACCCGATCAGCCAACTGGCGTTCACGCTGAGCAACGGTTTCACCTTTGTAGAAGCGTATTTGGCGCGCGGCATGCACATCGACGATTTCGCACCCAACCTGAGCTTTTTCTTCAGCAACGGCATGGACCCCGAATACACCGTGCTAGGCCGCGTGGCCCGCCGCATCTGGGCGGTGGCCATGAAAGAAAAATACGGTGCCAACGAGCGCAGCCAAAAGCTGAAATACCACATCCAAACCTCAGGCCGTTCGCTGCACGCGCAAGAGATTCAGTTCAATGACATCCGCACCACGTTGCAGGCACTGATTGCGATTTACGACAACTGCAACAGCCTGCACACCAACGCGTTTGACGAAGCCATCACCACGCCCACCGAGGAGTCGGTGCGCCGGGCCATGGCCATCCAGATGATCATCAACCGCGAGTGGGGCCTGGCCAAAAACGAGAACCCCAACCAGGGCGCGTTCATCATTGACGAGCTGACCGAATTGGTCGAAGAATCCGTGTTGGCCGAGTTTGAAAAAATAGCCGAGCGCGGCGGGGTGCTGGGGGCCATGGAAACCGGCTACCAACGCGGCAAGATTCAAGACGAATCCATGCACTACGAGATGCTGAAACACACGGGCGAGCTGCCCATCATCGGCGTCAACACCTTCCGCAACCCCAAAGGCGATGCCGTCATGGAGACGCTGGAGTTGGCTCGCTCCACCGAAGAAGAAAAGCAAAGCCAGCTCAAGCGCCTGCAAGACTTCCAGGCCCTGCACGCCCAAGAATCGCCTGCGATGCTGCAACGCCTGCAACAGGCCGTGATTGACAACGGCAACGTGTTCGAGGTGCTGATGGACGCGGTGCGCGTCTGCTCACTGGGTCAGATCACCAACGCCTTGTTTGAAGTGGGTGGGCAGTACCGGCGCAATATGTGAGTTGTGGCCAAGAGGGCTGTACATCCATGTGTTTACAGCCTCCGCTGGATTTGTTAGGATGTACACGTACATCCAATAAATCAAGGGACGGACATGGCCAACACCAAACTTTTCAAAAACGGCAACTCGCAAGCCGTGCGCATTCCGGCCGAACTGGCCTATGGCAGCTGGGACATTGAGCTGGTGATTGAGCGCATCGGCGACGAATTGCGCATCCGCCCTGCCCGCAAGCGCATGGGCGATGTGCTGGGCAAACTGTCCCAGTTTTCTCCTGATTTCATGAGCGAAGGCCGTGGGCTGAATGCCGAAGGCGAGCGCGAGGCCTTATGAACCCCAAGTACATGCTGGACACCAACATCTGCATTTACCTGATGAAACACCAGCCGCCGCAGGTGCAGGCCCGGTTTGCCGAATGCTTTGTGGGCGACGTGGTGATATCGGCCATCACGCAGGCTGAACTTGAGTTCGGCGTGGCCGGTTCCGGGGCAGCCCAGGCACACAACCAAGCAATGTTGGACAGTTTGCTGGAAGACCTTGTGGTGATGCCTTTTGAGGCCCGCGCTGCCCGAGCCTATGGCCCACTG
>CAMDXR010000363.1 GCA_945877725.1 Limnohabitans sp. Rim8 | reverse complement strand
AGCCCACCCAAACTGGCCAGCATGCTGGCAGCAGCACTTTGCTGTTGTTGGGGTGGCAAAAACTTGACTTGTGCGGTGTAAGTGGCAGGCAGTGCATAGCCAATGCCCAGCGCCAGCAAACCCGCCACCAAAGGCCCCAGTACCAAAAGGCGCAGGTTTTCAACGATGGTTTGCAACAGGTCGAGCAGACTGATCTCGTCTTCTGTGTCGTCCTGAATGTGCTGTGTTTCTATCATGTGCTGTCTGTTGTCCGTGGGCTTGGCTTAGCAAGCGCTGACGACCTCAGTTTCTGAGGGTTTTGATGGCGGCGGCGCCAATGCCCAGGTTGCTGAAAATTTGGGTCCAGTCGCGCAGGGCACGCACTAGGAAGTTGTAGCCACTTTCACGGTCCACCTTGCTGGGTACGAAGACGGTGTCGCCGGGCATGAGTTTAGTGCCGTCAAAGTCAACAAAAAAATCAGCTGAACGGCGGCTCAACACCGAACCGTCAGCGCGCAGCACAAAGGCCTCCCTGACATCGGCGTCTTCGGTCAGGCTAGCGGCTTTGATGACCTGGCCCACGGTGCGGCCAGCTTTGAAGATCATCACGTTTTCGTTGTTGACGCTGCCCGCAGCAGAGACAAATGCGGGCATGCTGGGCACCACAATGGCGTCACCGTCTTCTAAGGGCAAATTGGGCAATGCGCTCAATTGTTGTTGCACCCATTGGCCGGTTTGCCTCGGCTGGGTAATGCCCTGCTCCCAAATGGCAGCGCCTAAGGTCGAGGCATCGAGCTCCAGCGACACCCGTCCTTGGCTGCGCATGGCTTTGAGCTTGTCGATCTGGGCGCGCTGTTGGACCTGTTGCTGCTGTTGCAGTGCGCTGGCTTGGGCTACGCGCTCGGCAGTCAGGTTAGCGGTCAGGGTGAGGTTGGCGCTTTGGGCTTGCGTCTCGAGTCGCCGAATGACCTGATCCAGATTGGTTTGTTGTTGCTTGCGCACGGCTTCACGCGTGAATTCGATGCCATACAAATAGGCTTGCGGTGTGATGCCACCAATGCGACTGATCAGTTGGCGCAGGGTTTCGCCGGGCTGGGTTTGGTAGATGCCGGGAGCGGCAACTTCGCCCTCTACACGGACCAGCCGCGTTTTGCGTTCATTGGGCAAGCGCAAGTCGTTGCTGCCCATGATGGTGATGACGTCTCCGGCGTTCAACATTAAGTTGTGCGCCGGGTCTTTTTGCAGCAAAGCTTTGCCCAGGTTGAAGGGGATTAATTCGGTGCGCAGGTCGGTGGCACTTAGGCGCTCAATCACGGCGTAGTCCCAATTGATCTGATCCACCATGCCGCGCACTCGTTCATTGATGCGGGTGCCGGCCCGCAGTTCCTTGGCCATGCTGTCTTCGCCCACCACGATTTCGGTGGTGTTTTGCACCAGTTGATTTTTACGGCGGTAATAGTCGGGGGTGATGAGGGCCTCGCGGTTGGGTATCAGGTCCAAGATCCGCATGCCTTTGAACCAAGCGTTGCGTATGGGTTGGGCCACGGTGCCTTGCAAGGTGACGGCATTGCCAAAGGCGGGGCTGATGGGCAGCAGGGTGACAATGTCGCCGTCGTTCAAGGGCTGGGCCAGGCCTTGTGCATCGAGTACCCGGTTTTTGATTTGTCGCGGTGCGCTGGGTTGCGCAGGGTCGATGCTTTCGATCAAGGCCTTTTGTATGCTAGCCAAAGCGGGCACGCCGCCACCCAGGCCAAGGATGTCTTGCAGTGTGCTGCCGGGTTTGATTTCGTAGATGGCCCCCAGATCGGTGGCACCCGTCAGGGCCACGCGTGGGCCTGCTGGGGGGATGACGATCACATCACCAGGTTGCAAGGCAGCGTCTTTGGATTTGTCGCCTTGGCCTATGAAGTCATACAAATCGAAGGTGGTGACGGTTTTGCCGCCACGCTTGAGCTGAATGCTGCGCATGCTGCCACTGGCGTTGGGGCCCCCGCTGATAAACAAAGCGTTGACCA
Source organism: Limnohabitans sp. Rim8 (assembly GCA_945877725.1). GTDB lineage: Bacteria > Pseudomonadota > Gammaproteobacteria > Burkholderiales > Burkholderiaceae_C > Limnohabitans_A. The sequence continues at coordinate 1,220 of CAMDXR010000363.1, read as the reverse complement.
ATGTGGACAAGCTGCTCAGGTTGTAGGTGCCGGGCTGTTGCGCCTGACCGACCACATAAACCGTGATGCCGCGGAGTTTGCCCAGACTGGCGTTGACCGTGAAGTTGTTTAAAACCTGCCCAATGTGCTTGCGCAAATGGACTTCAAGGTCTTTTAACTGAAGCCCGTTGAGCTTGACTGTGCCGATTTTGGGCAGGTTGATCTGGCCATTGCGGTCGATGGTGTGGTTGCCCACATAGTCCACCGAGCCCCAGATCTGAATGCGGACTTCGTCGCCCTGGCCCAACACGTATTCGGCCGGGGCCGGGGCCGCAGAATCAGCCGCATAAGTTTGGGGGTTGTTAAACAACTCGGCACCAAAGTGCGGCAGCAAGCGGCCCGTGCTTTCTTGCACAAAGCGCTGAAACTGACTGGCAACCTGCGCCTTGCGCACAAACTGCGGGGCTACCAGTTGCGGCCGTGCGTCGGCAGCACCGGCATCGGGTCGATCGGCCAATTTGGGGTGGCTGGCTTGGCTGCCAGCCAAACCTGGCAATGCAGCGGCAACGGCGGCTGGGTTGGTGTCTGCGGCGACTTGGGGAACGGCCTGTGCTGCAGAAAATACGGCAGGCATGGCGCCGGGTAATGCACCTTGAAGCCCCTGCTGGGCCGAAACGGGAAAACTCAACACCCCAGAGACCAACAAGGTCAGTGCGCGCGCAATCACTTGATTGATCTGGGCAGGAGGGTGATTTTGTGAGGGCATGGGGAGTGTTGAATGCGCTTTTAAACGCCTTAGTGGCCGAAGCCCAGAGACTTTCGGGCAGGCTACCGCAGTGTCCGATGCAGATATGAATCAGGACACGTCATAAAAAAATCGACCTGTGGGGTCGAATTGACTTCGTTGAGGGGGTTTATTTTTACATTTTCAAAATGCAATTTGTTGCATTTTTTTATATCAAATTATTGCTTTATTTAATTTTTAGATTACTTAAATTTAATAAATTTATAATTTCTTAATGTATTTAATGTTTTTATCATTTATAAAAACAATTATTTTTATTTCAATCAAAACCATCCGCGGGTCTGCTTGCGGGCTTAAGCACTTAACAGGGGGGGAAGATCAGGCGCTGTCTTTGGACCGCGTTCAGTCCAAAGATGTTCGGGCTTGGGCAGGCCCGAGAATTGGCTTAAATGGGAGCGGACGAACCGAAGCGACGGTCACGCACGGCAAACCAATC
>CAMDXR010000362.1 GCA_945877725.1 Limnohabitans sp. Rim8 | reverse complement strand
ACGCGCAATGCTTTCCAGCGCGACCGGGATCGCATCGTGCATTCCACGGCTTTCAGGCGGCTGGTGTACAAAACCCAGGTGTTTTTGAACCACGAGGGGGATCTGTTTCGGACCCGTTTGACGCATTCGCTGGAAGTGGCGCAGTTGGGTCGGTCTGTAGCCCGTGCTTTGGGCCTGAACGAAGACTTGGTGGAGGCCATCGCCCTGGCGCACGACTTGGGTCACACGCCTTTTGGACACGCCGGACAGGATGCTTTGAACGAATGCATGACCGAGCATGGCGGTTTTGAGCACAACCTGCAAAGCTTGCGCGTGGTGGACCGACTGGAAGAGCGTTACCCGGCATTTGATGGCCTGAACCTGAGTTTTGAAACCCGTGAGGGCGTGCTCAAGCACTGCTCGCGGATAAATGCCGAGCATTTGGAATTGTCCGAACCCGGCGGCGTGGCCAGGCGGTTTTTGGACCGGACCCAACCCAGCTTAGAAGCCCAGTTGTGCAATCTGGCCGATGCCATTGCCTACAACGCACACGACATTGACGATGGCGTGCGCTCCGGTTTGATCACCCTGCAGCAATTGCTCGAAGTTGAATTGTTTGCGCACTACCACCAGCAAACCTTGGGTGAATATCCGGATCTGGTGCACAAACCTCGGCGCTTGTTGTACGAAACCATTCGCCGCATGCTGAGTGACCAGGTGTACGACGTGATTCAAACCACCCGGTCAAACGTGGCTCAAGCTGGGGTCAAAACCTTGGCAGAGGCCAGACGGGCCGGGCCGTTGGTGGCTTTCAGTGCGGACATGAAAACCCGATCGGACGCCCTCAAAAAGTTTTTGTATGCCAGCTTGTACCGACACCCGCAGGTGATGCAAACCACGCTTCAGGCGCAGCAAGCGGTGCGAGAGTTGTTTGCCGCTTACCTGCATGACCCGGCCGGGATGCCCGCCGACTTTGCCACCGGGGCAGACCTGCAGCGTGATCTGCACCGCACCGTGGCCGATTACATTGCCGGCATGACCGACCGCTTTGCCCTGCGTGAACACGAACGCCTGACCGGGCGCAGGTTGCTGTGACCGAACTCCGCGCTGACCGGGCCGCCTGGCTGGTGGTGTTGGCAGGTGGTGTGGCCGCCTTGCAAGTGGGCAAGCTGCCCCCGGCTTTACCCGCGCTGCAGTCCGAGCTGGGCCTGACGCTGGTGCAGTCTGGTTTTTTGTTGTCCATCGTGCAGCTGGCGGGTTTGAGCTTGGCGGTGTTCATGGGCGTTTTGGCCGATGGCATGGGCTTGAGGCGCAGCATGATTCGGGGCTTGTGCTTGCTGGCGTTGGCCAGTGGCTTGGGCGGATTGGCCACGTCGGTGACAGCCTTGTTGGTGTTGCGGGCCATCGAAGGACTGGGCTTTTTAATGGTCGCTTTGCCTGCGCCTGCCTTGATTCGCCGACTGGTTTTAAACCACCATCTCAGCCGCATGCTGGGTATTTGGGGGGCCTACATGCCCACGGGAACCGCCTTGGCCTTGCTGGTAGGGCCTTTGTTTATTCCGGCTTTTGGTTGGTCAATGTGGTGGAACCTGCTGGCCTTGGCTTCCTTGGGCATGGCCCTTTGGCTTCGGCGGGCGGTGCCGGCCGATCCTGAGCCCGACATGGGCGCTGCCCCGCTGCCAAAAAGTAACTTCAGTGGCATGGCCCAGCGTCTTCGCAGCACTTTGTCGGCCCCAGGGCCCTGGTGGGTGGCCCTTATTTTTGCCATGTATTCGGGGCAATGGCTGGCGGTGGTGGGTTTTTTACCCTCTATATATGCCGATGCAGGATTGGCAGGTGCGGTGCTGGGGGTGCTGACCGCGTTGGCAGCGGCCGTCAACATCTTGGGCAACATGGCCTCGGGCCGCTTGCTGCATCGCGGCTGGGCCCCTGCGCAATTGCTGGTCTTTGGATTCTTGGCCATGGCTTTGGGCAGCAGCGTGGCTTTTGCGCCCTTCACTGAAGGCTGGCCGTGGTGGCGTTATGCCGGGGTGTTGTTGTTTTCGGGTGTGGGCGGCTTGGTGCCGGGCACCTTGTTCTCGCTGGCCGTTAGGCTGGCGCCCGGCGAGCAACAGGTGGCTACCACCGTGGGTTGGATGCAACAGTTGTCGGCCTTGGGCCAGTTTGCAGGTCCCCCGCTGGTGGCCTGGGTGGCGGCCCAAGCCGGTGGCTGGCAGCTGACCCCTTGGGTCACCGGGGCTTGCTGTGTGTGTGGCGTGTTGCTGGCCATGGGCGCCCACGCCGAGCTTCAGCGGCAGGCTTTAAAGACTGAAAGGGCTGAAAGGGCTGAAAGGGCTGCGGCAGAGGCACAATCTCGCCCATGACCGACCTTACTACCCCTGAAATTGCCGACACCGTGCGCTGGCTCGAACGCGCCGTGATCGGCCTGAACCTCTGCCCCTTCGCCAAAGCCCCCCATGTCAAGGGGCAGATTCATTACGTGGTGAGTGAGGCCAAAGGGCTGGAAGGCCTGCGCGACGAACTGATTGAGCAACTGCAAGCCCTGGCCGCTGCCCCAGCGGACGAGCGCGAGACCGTGTTGCTCATCGTTCCCCAAATGCTGCGCGATTTTTTGGCTTTTAACGATTTTCTGGACGAAGCCGATGCCGTGTTGCAAGAGCTTGATCTGGAAGGTGAGCTGCAGGTGGCCAGCTTTCACCCCGAGTTTCAATTCGCCGACACCGAGCCCGACGACATCAGCAACTTCACCAACCGCTCGCCTTACCCCACGCTGCATTTGCTGCGCGAAGAAAGCATCGACCGTGCAGTGGAGGCTTTCCCTGAAGCGGAAATGATTTACGAAACCAACATCGAGACGCTGGAAAAACTGGGTGTCGAAGGCTGGAAAGCGCTGGACGTAGGCGCCCATTGAGGGCGCTCTTGGCTAATTTCACAAAAGCAGCCCGTCATTCCCGCGCAAGCGCGCTGTCATTCCCGCGCACGCGGGAATCCATGCCAGCCACGTTATATTGCTTGATCTGATGAAAAACTCACCTCGCCCACCCAAATCAACTGCCGCCAGCCCTGACGCCTTGCCGCCCGAGGTGCGCCCAGGCCAGTCGGTGGAGCTGCTCAAGCAATTGCACATCTTGACCCGCGAGGGCAAACTCAACCAAGACTCTCGTCGCAAGCTCAAACAGGTCTACCACCTGTACCAGTTCATCGAGAAGCTGTTGCTGGAGTTGCCCGAAAAGGAAAAGGA
>CAMDXR010000361.1 GCA_945877725.1 Limnohabitans sp. Rim8 | reverse complement strand
GTTACCGTGCGCCCCGAGTTTGTGGTGGGTTTAGCCACCGACCCCTTGACCTTGGCCGCCATGACGCAGTTTGAGCGGGATACAGCGACCAGCGAAAAGTTGCCTTTGTAGCCATTTCTAAAGTACAAGGACAGGGTTTATGAAACCATACCAGGCGATTCAGCACGGTTGAAAATTGGGGCTAGGCCTGAGTTAAATGCTGCGGTTGCGGGCCAAAGGCGGGTTGCGCGAAAAATATTGCAATATTCCCCGCATCAAGGCGTCGGTGAGTTGCTGTTGGTAGGCGTCGCTGCGCAGCTTTTCTTCCTCTGCGGGGTTGCTGATGAAGGCGGTTTCCACCAGCACGCTGGGTATATCGGGGGCTTTCAGCACGGCAAAACCAGCTTGTTCCACCCGGGGCTTGTGCAAACGGCCCACCCCGCCAATCTCCCGCAGCAAACTGCCCCCTAACTGCAAGCTGTCTTTAATTTGCGCGGCGGTGCTCATGTCCAGCATGGCGCGTTGCACTTGGGCGTCTTGCACGCCCAAGTTGACGCCGCCGATCAAGTCGGCTTTGTTTTCCTTTTGTGCCATCCAGCGAGCGGCACTGCTCGAAGCCGCCCCTTGGCTGAGCGCAAACACACTGGCGCCGCTGGCTTGCGGCGTATAAAAGGCATCGGCATGGATGCTGACAAACAGGTCGGCTTGCACTCGGCGGGCTTTTTGGATGCGCACATGCAGGGGAACAAAAAAATCGGCATCCCGCGTCAGGTAGGCGCGTAAGGGGTTGCCATTGACTTGGCTGTCATTGATGCGGTCGCGCAGCATCTGGGCAATCTTCAGCACCACGTCTTTCTCGCGCGTGCCGCCCGGGCCAATGGCACCCGGATCTTCGCCACCGTGGCCGGGGTCCAGCGCAATCACGATCAGGCGGTCGGTGCCAGTGGTGGCCTCTGGCCGAGGCGGGTGATCAGGGCGATCCATGTAAACGCCCTTGGACGTTGGGATGTCAGGGCGGAGAGTCGAAGCTGCAGCGGGCAAAGGAGGTGTCCCGACGCTTCCGGGCAGGGTTTGCTTGGCGATCAAGTCGCCCAATGGGTCGTTGACGCCTGTTTTAGGCACAGGCAGCGCCGGAGTGTTCGTTGATGCAGCGTTAGACGCCTGTGATTTGGCCGTGATCCGTTCTTGTATCAGTTGTTCTAAGGGGTCAATGGCTTCGCTGGGGTACAGGTCCAGCACCAAACGGTGCGCATAGGCGGCCACTGGGGGCAGGGTAAAAACTTGGGGCGCGATGGGCCGTTTTAAATCAATCACCAAGCGCACCACATTGGCATTGAACTGGCCTACGCGGATACCGGAGATATTGGGGTCGGAGGCTTGGACTTTGCCCACCAGTTCCCGCAAAGCGGCATTCAACTGCAGACCTTCAATGTCCACGGCCAATCGGGGGGGCGAGGCGACAAAGGTTTGCGAAGACTTAAGCGGTGTGTCGGACTCCAGCGTCACCCGTGTGTAGTCGGGTGCGGGCCAGATGCGTACGGCCAGCATCGTGGCCCCACGGGCCAACTGGGCGGCCCCCAAACTGAGTGCCAGCAAACCGGCCTTGACCCAGCGCCGCCGATCAATCTGCATGACCCGTTCCTGAATGGTTCTGCGCCCAAGACTCCAGCCAATGTTGTCCCCGTTCGGTGCCCGCTTGGATGCGCACCCGGCGTTGCTCCTCGTCCATCGCGTCAAGTGCAATGACCCAATCGGGTGGCGGCAGTTGCCCGGCCACTTTGTCGGGCCACTCCATGAGCTTGAGGCCGGGCCCTGCAAAAATGTCCCTGAAGCCCGCGTCTTCCCACTCTTGCGGGTCATTGAAACGGTAAAAATCAAAATGCCAGAGGGGCCAGGCATCGTCGCCTGTGCCGACTTGGTGTGGCTCCACTACGGCATAAGTGGGGCTTTTGATCCGGCCCTGCACCCCAATGGCACGCAGCAAGTGGCGTACCAAAGTGGTTTTGCCTGCGCCCAAATTGCCGCGCAACTCGATGCTGGCGTGGCGAGCGCCGGGCCAGTTTTGCAAGGCCTGCGCCAATTCGGCGGCAAAGCGCCCGGTGGCAGCTTCATCAGGCCAAAGGGTTTCCCAAACCCTTGGGGCTGTGGGGCTTTCTACAATCGGCGGGTGACTAATCAATTGACTCAAATCGACCTTCATGAACTGTGGCCCCAGATCCAAATCTGGGCGCGTGAGCTTGGATTGTCCCAAATTGGCGCGACGGGTATCGATTTGTCTTCGGCAGAGCCCGGATTAAAGGCTTGGCTGGACGCTGGCTTTCACGGCAGCATGGGCTATATGCAAAGCCACGGCATAAATCGGGCACGGCCTGCCGAGTTGGTGCCGGGCACTGTGAGCGTGATCACCGCCCGGATGGACTATTTGCCTGCAGACACCGCAACCGATTGGGTTGACCGGGAAACAGCGCGCAGTGGTCAGCCCGGTGAAGCTGTGGTGTCAATTTATGCCCGTGGACGCGACTATCACAAGATGTTGCGCAGCCGCTTGCAAAAACTGCAAGATCGGATTGCTGAGGCGATCGGTCCGTTTGGCCACCGCGTTTTCACCGACTCGGCCCCCGTTTTAGAGGCCGAGTTGGCCACCCGCAGTGGGCTGGGTTGGCGCGGCAAACACACCTTGGTGCTGAGCCGTGAGGCGGGTTCTATGTTCTTTTTGGGTGAATTGTTTGTTGATTTCGCCTTACCTGCAACGCCCGCAGTCACTTCCCATTGCGGCCACTGCACGGCGTGTATGGACTTGTGCCCCACCCAAGCTATTGTTGGCCCATACCAACTGGATGCCCGACGGTGTATTTCTTATCTGACCATTGAGCATGCGGGGCCGATTGACGAGGCACTGCGTCCCTTGATTGGCAATCGCATTTATGGCTGCGACGACTGCCAATTGGCCTGCCCTTGGAACAAGTATGCGCAAATCAGCGATTTGCCAGACTGGCAAGCACGAGACGGTTTGGCGCATGCCAGTCTGGTGACCTTGATGGACTGGACCGAGGCCGAATTTTTGAGGCGCACCGAAGGCAGTGCCATCCGCCGCATCGGCCATGCCCGTTGGCTGCGCAACCTGGCGCTGGCGGCGGGCAACGCATTGGCCTCTGGCGGCATGTCTGTACCTGAACGCCAAGCCTTGCAGCAGGCTTTGGGTCAACATTTGGCGCATCCCGATCCGGTGGTGCAAGAGCAAGTGGC
>CAMDXR010000360.1 GCA_945877725.1 Limnohabitans sp. Rim8 | reverse complement strand
GACCGGCCAAGCCGGTGCTTGCCAGATTGAAGGCGCAGAAAGAATCCAGACCCTGAATATAGGAGGCTCATGCGCTACGGTGGTGAGCTTTGTGGTTGATTGCCATGGCTGACTTGCCCGCTGCGCTCTCGCTGTTTTCACTGCAGGGGCACACGGCCTTGGTCACGGGTGCCTCCAGCGGTCTGGGCTTGCAAGGGTTTCAATGTCTGGCTCGGGCGGGAGCTCGGGTCATAGGTGCAGCGCGTCGGGTGGAGGTTGTGCAGTCGCAGGTGCAAAGTCTGGTGGCGCTGGGACACGATGCGCACAGTCTCGCAATGGATGTCAGCAGCGAGCAAAGCGTGGCGCAAGCCTTTAGCGAGTTAGACCAAAGGGGTCTAGTGGCCGATATTGTGGTGAACTTTGCCGGTATCGGCTTAAACAGCAAATGGCGACATAACCAAGAAGCGCAATGGCTGCGCCTGCTGCAAACCAATTTACTGGGGGCTGAGCGTGTCAGTCAGGCTGCAGTTCTACGTTTGCTGGCGCTGAAGCGACCGGGCAACATCATCCAGGTGGCCTCTACGCTGGGGTTGACGGTTCAGCCCTCGGTCAGTGCCTATGCCAGCAGCAAGGCCGCGCTGATGCACCTGACCAAAAGCATGGCCATGGAGCTGTGGCCGCGCGGCATACGGGTCAATTGTCTGGCGCCCGGCTTGTTTCGCACCCCGTTAACGGCGCAGTTCGAGCAAGATCACGGCCGTCAGTATTTCGACCTGAGCGTGACCCGTCGCATGGGCGAAGCCCAGGAACTGGAAGGCGCCCTGCTGTTTTTGGCCAGCGATGCCTCCAGTTACGTGAATGGCATTGTGCTGCCGGTGGATGGCGGCAATCATTTGCGCGGCATGTAAGCGCACCGCATAGCATGGCTCCCGCAATAGCGCTCAACACCCCTCCAGACATGGAGTTGATGCGACTGGCATTGCGCAGCAGCACCTTGAACCATGGTTTGCGGGTGCGGGGGGACCGATGGACTGCTGAGATTTTGATGGGTTCTTTCATGGGCTTGCGCAAGTTCGAAGACTGGAACAGTCTGTTGGGTATTTCACGCGCCACCCTGACAAAACGCCTGAACCAACTGTTGGCCATGGGCTTGTTGCAACAACGACCCTACCAAGAGCGCCCCAGACGCCATGGTTACCACCTGACGCAAGCCGGCCTCAAACTTTATGACCAGGTACTGACCATATGGGTGTGGGAAAAACGCTGGGGAAGTCATGCTGATGTGCTGCCCAGTCAGCTGTTTCATAAGGCCTGCGGTCATGCTTTCGTGCCGGTGCTGGCTTGTTCGGCGTGCAATGCCAAGACCGGTATGAACGACCTCCATTTCACGCTGAAACCCGTAGCGGCTCTGCTGGACGACTCCACCGAATCCACGCGCAGTGCCCGCGTAGAAATGCTGCAAAACAGCCGCAAAGGGCTGGGCATGCGTGTGGACCGTTGGACGCTGCTGATTGTGACGGCGGTGGTGCTGGGTTGTCACCATTTTGACCAGATAGGTCATGTGCTGGGCATTGCCAGCAGCGTGCTGGCGCGCAGACTCAGTGCCATGGTGGACGAGGGCCTGTTGTTGGCCCAACCCGACCTGACAGATGCGCGACGTTTCATCTACCGATTGACCCCGGCCAGCCGGGATTTATTTGGTTATCTCGTGTGTTTCTCTACTTGGGCCAGCCGTGATTTTCTGCACCAGCCCAGTTCAATTCGCCCTGTCCACAAGGACTGTGGCAAAGCGTTTGTGCCCCATGTCATTTGCAGCGTTTGCCATGAGCCCCTGCTGCCCTGGCAAGTTTCTTTTCATGTGAATTAATTCATTCAACAAGGATTGACCATGCCCACCGAGTTCATTCGACGCCTTGAAAGCGACATACAGCCCGGCGATCACCCCTACCTGCAAGGGGCCTGGACCCCACTGCTGGAAGAAGTCAACGCCACTCGGATGCCGGTTTTGGAAGGAGAAATTCCAAAAGATATTGACGGTATTTATTTGCGCAACACGCAAAACCCGGTTTACCAGTCCATTGGCCGCTACCACCCGTTTGACGGTGACGGCATGGTTCACATGATCGGCTTTAAAAACGGCGAAGCCTCCTATCGCAACCGTTTTGTGCAAACCAAGGGGCTAGGTGCCGAAATCGAGGCAGGGAAACGCCTTTGGGCAGGACTGATGGAAAACCCGGCCCTCTCCAGCCGCCCCGGTTGGGGCGCACATGGCGCCATCAAAGACGCTTCCAGCACCGATGTGGTGGTGCATGCAGGCAAAGCACTCACCTCTTATTACCAGTGTGGCGAGGGCTACCAAATGGACCCCTTGACGCTGGAGCAACTGGGGATTCCTGCTTGGTCGCCATTGGACGGTATCTCTGCCCACATGAAAGTGGATATGAAAACCGGTGAGATGCTTTTTTTCAACTACTCCAAACACGCTCCGTACATGCATTACGGGGTGGTGGACCGGCACGACAAGCTGGTGCATTACGTGCCCATCCCGCTGCCAGGTCCACGCTTGCCGCACGACATGTGCTTTAGTGAAAACTACGCCATCTTGAATGACTTCCCGCTTTACTGGGACCCTGAGTTGCTGAAAGAGGGAAAGCATGTGGTGAAGTTCCATGCCGATCAGCCTTCCCGCTTTGCCATCATTCCAAGGCGTGGTCAGCCTTCCGACATTCGTTGGTTTGAGGCCGCGCCCACTTTTGTCCTGCACTGGCTTAACGCTTATGAGGAAGGCGACGACATTGTTCTGGACGGTTACTTTCAGGAAGAACCCGAACCCAAGAACTTTGATGGCGCGCCCAAAGGGTACGAGCGCATGATGTCCTACCTGGACCAGTACAAGATGAAAACCCGCCTGCACCGCTGGCGGTTTAACCTCAAGACGGGCCAAACAACCGAACAACGCTTAGACGATCGGACGCTTGAATTCGGCATGATCAACCAACACCATGCAGGACGGCACTACCATTACGCCTACAGCGCGGTGCAGGTCCCCGGCTGGTTTCTATTTGATGGCTATGTCAAACACGACCTGCAAACCGGTGAGTCTTGGCAAATCAAACTGCCGACGGGCCAGTTCGCCAGCGAGGCGCCCTTTGCACCGCGCATCAATGCCAAGGATGAAGACGATGGGTATCTGGTCACCTTCATCACCAACGAGAACACGCAACGCTCAGAAGCACTGCTGATCGACTGCAA
>CAMDXR010000359.1 GCA_945877725.1 Limnohabitans sp. Rim8 | reverse complement strand
GTGGCCGTCAAGTGGCGCGAGCAGGCCGAGCAAGAGTGGGGCATGACTTGCGAGTCAGAGATGGGCGAAACCACAGACCAAATGCGGTTTGCTCGCAGTGGCGTGAGCGGTGAACTGACGGTGACCGCCACGCGGTTTGACTTGCAGCTCAAGTTAGGCTTTTTGCTGGGCGCTTACAGTGCCCGCATCGAAGAAAAAATCAAGGCCAATCTGGACGAACTGTTGGGCCCCGGGGCCCAAAGCTGATCATTTCAAGCCCTGGCAGGCTTTAGGGTGGGCGGTCAAGCGCGATGCCTGACGCCCGTGGCGCAAATTAAGGTAAGACAGCGCAAGTCAGGGCAAGTCTTTGCTTTCTTCAGGGAGTGGGGTGTTGCGAGGGCCGACTTTGCCCAGCCGAGCCTTCAAGGATTGCGGCTGGCCCGTGAGTATTGCCGCATAGTTGGTGGTGTTGGCCAATACCTTTTTCACGTAATCGCGGGTTTCCTGAAACGGAATGTTTTCGGCCCAAATGGCGGCTTCCATCACCGGGCCATTGCGCCAGTTGCGTGGGCGGCTGGGGCCAGCGTTGTAAGCGGCTGCAGCCATGGGCATAGAGCCTTCAAAATCGTTTAGAACCAACTTCAAATAACCTGTGCCAATGGTCACATTGACTTCGTGATCGTTGATTTGATTGGGTGTAAAACTGTTCAAACCGATCTTTTTGGCCGTCCATTTCGCAGTTGCTGGCATGACCTGCATCAGGCCCGACGCGCCCACATGCGAACGCGCATCGGTGATGAACCGGCTTTCTTGTCGGATCAGCCCGTAAACAAAAGCGGGGTCCAGTTGAATATTGCCCGAGCGGCGCACCACGGTCTCGCGCAGAGGCATCGGAAAACGCTGTTCCAAGTCAATCACTTCCTTGGTTCTCTCGCTGGTGTTGATGCAGCGGTCCCAAACTTGGCGTTGGCAAGCCAGCTCGGCTGCCGCCAGCAGTTCACGGTCAGACATGCCGCCCCGAGTGTGCAGGTTGGTGGTGTAGTTCCATTCACGGTTGCCCTCTGCGCGCAGCCCGATGTTGATGGCGTACAAAGCACGCTGCAGACCCGGGTTCAGGTGTACGGCGGCGCGTTCGGCAGCGGTCAGCGGTTCAGGTTTCTGTGGGGGGAGAATGGCTTGTCCCAGCTCTTCCATGGCCAATTGTTCGTAAAAGCCGTGCACGCTGGCCATGCTTTGCAGCAGGCTTTGGGCTTCTTGGCGCGGGACCGGGTTGTCACCCGCGGTGGCCAGCAATGCTCGGGCACGCCAATAAACCCAAGCAGGGTCTTTGCGCCCTTCAGGTGACATCGCCTGGCTGGCCGATAGCACTTGCTTCCAGTCGCTTTGGCGCAAGGCAGCGCGGATCTTCCAGCTGAGCAAATCGTCGTTCAGGTCGCTGTCCTTTTGCACTTTGGCAAAGTAGCCCGCCGCTTCGTTTTGTAACTTTTGGGCGGCTTGCTTGCCAATGACGGCCCAAGTCCAGTTGCGTTCTTCGGCGCTGAGCTGAATTGCCCAGCGGCGCTCCATCAAAGAAGCCGCTTGACTAGGGTCACTGGAAGCCAGGCGAATCAGGGCCAGTACTGCCAATTCTTTGCGGTTGCGGGTGATGGCAATGATCCGCTTGTCCAGGTATTTGGCCGGGTCGGCATAAATCAAGGCGACTTGCTCGGCCAATTTAGGGGCCTCAATGGCCACCGCCGCCTGGGCAGGGCGAGGTCGGTTGGCGTCCATGGCAATGCGTGCTTTGCGCCATAAATCCAGTCCGTTGATCTGTTTGCCAGAGTGCAGGTGTTCGGCCAGCCAAGTGCAGCCGTCATCGGCCTCGCGCAGGGCGTACCAGTGTTTTTTGGCCTCATCGGCCACATTGGCCTTGCTGTTCATGGCCTCGGTGGCCAGGCCATAGCAGCGCAGCTCGCGGTCATCCTGCATGCGGTACAAAGGGTAATGGGCGGTAAAAGCAGCCCAATTGCGTTGTCGGCCCAGCTGCAGCAACCAGTCGTTGCGCAGGCGGTCTTCGTAATAGCTGCCCGCATAGGTGCTGAGGTAACTCCTAATTTCCGATTCGGGTGCCGTGTCCAAGCGGTTGCGCATTTCCCAGTAGGCGGCCAAGGGTTCCAGCACATGACCACGCGTTTGTGGCAGCAGTGCAGACAGGCGGTTTTTGTCGCCTTTACGGAAGGCTTGCTGCATGTCCAGGATGACCTCATCGCCCTTATTTTGAGCTTGAGATGCCGTGCTCCAGAGGCCTGTCATGGACAGGGCGCAAACCAGTGTCAAAATCTGAGTGAATTTCATGGGTGGATTATGGACAAAGCCGAAGCAAAAAAAGCCTTAAGAAAAGCCTTGATAGAAGAAAGGTTGAATCTGCCTGACCGATTGGCCCGGGCGGAAGCCTTGCAGCGGGTCATGCGGATTTGGCTTTTTGACCGTCCGGAGACGGTGATTGGTGCCTATTGGCCCATCAAAGGCGAGTTTGACCCCTTGCCCGTTTTGCACCGATGGAAAGAGGACGGCGAGCTGCACGGCGAACCCCAGCGCCGCCGCATTGGCCTGCCCGTGGTCAATAAGCAGCACAAAACACTGACTTTTCACACTTGGTATCCCGGTTGCCCGATGGAAGAAGACGCCTACGGTATCCCCAAACCCAAAGACACCGAGGTCATCGTGCCTACTTTGCTGTTTGTCCCCTGCGTGGGTTATGGCATTGGGGGCTATCGCTTGGGTTATGGCGGTGGGTTTTATGACCGCACCCTGGCCACCCTGCAACCCAAGCCTTTCACGGTCGGTTTGGGTTTTACCCAAGGCTTTGTGGACGATCTGGAGCCCGAAGCCCACGACGAGCCGCTCGATGCCATCCTGAATGACAACGGGGTGGTTTGGCCGGTTTGACGCCAAAGTGCACAGCAAAATGGCCCGACCCAAATCAGCAACCCACGACATCAAGCGCGATGCCATTCTGGACATTGCGGCGCAGTGCTTTGCGCAACGCAGTTACCCGGCCGCCAGCATGAACGAGATCGCCACCGCATGCGGCACCTCCAAGGCGCGGCTTTATCACTATTACGATAGCAAAGAGGCCATTTTGTTTGACTTGCTGGACCGTCATACCCAACGGCTGTTGGCCTTGATTGCCCAGACTGAGGCGACCGCGCAGCGCAAAGACCTGGACGACCGGGCCGCCTTACACGAGTTGGTTCGAGCGTTTTTACAGGAATATGAAACTTCGGCCACA
>CAMDXR010000358.1 GCA_945877725.1 Limnohabitans sp. Rim8 | reverse complement strand
TTTTCTTGCACCGCCTGAAAGCGCACTTTCTGGCCGACTTGCAGTGCATCAAGTTGGGCTGGATTTTTGACTTGGAAAACCATGCTCATGGGCGGCATGTCCAGGTTTTTGATGTCGCCGTGCTTGAGCGAAATTTTCTTGGCGGCCTTTTCAATGCGCCGCACCTCGGCCGTGGCCCAAGGCAACGGCTCGGCGCCATCGGCCACCCGCCGTATACCCTCACGCTGGGCGGTCACCCTAGCGCCTTCGTAGCGGGCAAATTTTTGGGTGCTGCCATTTTTTTGCACCAACAACACGTCGTAGGCGTCTTTTCTGCCTTTATACTCGGGCCCATCCATGCCGGGGCTGCCAATCGGCATGCCCGGCACCGACAAACCCAGCGCAGTGGGTCGGTCCTTGAGCAAGCGGTGAATATCGGGGGCTGGGACATGCCCCTCTATGACGTAGCCGCCCACAATTGCGGTGTGGCATGACCCGAGTTTTTCGGGCATGCCCAGCCGCTTGCGGGCCGCGGTGTTGCCCACATCAAAGACCTCGACTTTGAAGCCACTGGCTTGCAGGTGTTCCACCCACAGTTGGCAACAACCGCAGTTGGGGTCTTTCCAAACTTGCACAGTGGTGGCTTGGGCCAGCACGGAGAGGTGTAAACCTGTGGCAGCCAAACCAGCGGCAGCGGTGAGCCATTGACGTCTTTTCATGGGGTTCACTTTCCTTGTTTAACCGTGATGCGGCCGATCATGCCGGCTTCGAAGTGTCCGGGAATCAGGCAGGCGAATTCAAAACTGCCGGCCCGGTTGAAAGTCCAAATAATGTCGCCCTTGGCACCCGGGTTCACATGGGCCATATAGGGTTCATCGTGTTCCATGCCCGGGTGCTTTTTCATCATCTCGGCATGGGCCTTGAGCTCTTGCGGCGTACCGATCACGATTTCGTGCAACACCTTGCCAGCGTTCACAGCCACCAATTTCACCGTTTCACCCAACTGAACCGTGATCTGGTTGGGCGCAAACGACATGTTGTCGTTCATGCGGATTTCGATGGTGCGTTTGACTTTTTTAGCGTCTCCGGCAATTCCCCAGTCTTTTTGCTCAGCCGGGGCAGCCACCTTGGGTTTGGCCGCATGCGTGCCGTGCTGTTGGGTGTGCGCCCATGCGGCTTGGCCCACGGATACGGATGCGATGGCAAAAGCCAGCCACAGGGCTCGGCCCTTCAATGCAAATTTTTTACTCATAGTCATGTCTTTCTAGAAAATGGTGAATCAGTGGTGGGCATGCGAATTGCCGGGTTTTCGAACTTGCCCAACAGATTTCGCGCTGGGCTGAGCCGCAACTTTGGCCGAATCCGATGGCTGCGTCTGGCTGGCAGGCAAGGCCTGCGTGTACTCGTATGACTGGGTCCCTGGGGGATTTTTATACCAACCCGGGTCGGTGTAATCGCCCTTCTTTTGGTCCGCCCGAACTTTCAGGGTCGTGAACATGCCCCCCATTTCAATCGGCCCATGCGGCCCGGTGCCGGTCATCATGGGGAAGGTGTTGGCGGGCAACTCCATTTCCATCTCTCCCATGTCGGCCATGCCACGCTCGCCCATCACCATGTAATCGGGGATCAGCTTCTGGATTTTTTGCACCAGTCCACGGTGGTCCACGCCGATCATGGTGGGCACCGCATGCCCCATCGCCCCCATGGTGTGGTGGCTTTTATGGCAATGCATGGCCCAGTCGCCGGGTTCATCTGCAATGAATTCAATTTGTCGCATCTGCCCCACGGCCACATCGGTGGTCACCTCAGGCCAACGCGCCGTTGGCCATTTGGGTCATTTCATCGGCATGCGGGTGGTACATGAAAGTGCCGGGGCGACGCGCCTCAAACTCATACACAAAGGTTTTGCCCACCGGAATTTGCTTTTGGTTCAGCCCCCCGACACCATCCATGCCGTTGGGCAGGCGCTGCCCATGCCAGTGAATCGTGGTGTGCTCGGGCAATTTGTTGGTGACAAAAATCCGTACCTTGTCGCCCTCGACCACCTCGATGGTTGGGCCTGGGCTTTGGCCGTTGTAGCCCCACATGTTGACGGAAAAACCCGGGGCCATTTCACGCACCACAGGTTCGGCCACCAAGTGGAACTCTTTGACCCCGTTTTTCATGCGAAACGGCAAGGTCCAACCGTTCAGGGTGACCACGGGGTTGTAGGGCCGACCGGCTCCGGTGACACCCGGTGGGGTCCAAGGCGCTGCCGTGTCGGGGCTGGTCTGAATCACGGGCTCGGGCAATGCGGCCAGCGCACTGCGGCTGACGGCGGTGGTCGCCACCGCTGCACCTGCGGCGGCCATGGCTTTCTGGAAAAAATCGCGGCGTTGCATGGTCAATGTCCTGGTTTAGCGTTGGATGAAGAGGCGGCACTGGAGAGGCCTCCGGCAGCAAGGCTGGCGACATAAGGCAGGCCTGCCAGCACCCCTGTCAAGTCGGCATGTGCCAAGCCAACTTGGCGCTGGGCCTGCAAAGCGGCCTCCACGCTTTGAATTCGGGTACGGGTACTGGCCAACAAATCCCAGGTGCTTTTGAGCATGCCGTTGTAGCGCAGCAAGGTTTCTTGTTCCAACTCGGTGTGCAAGCGCAGCACTTCGGCCTGGCGGGTCTGTGCGCTCTTGCGCATCATTTTGTAAGCGGCCACTGCCCCGCGCACATCGGCCTGAATTTGTCGGGCCAATCGGTCTGCATCGGCTTTGGCTTGCCAAGCGTTTTCTAGCGCATGCCCCCAAAGCATTCGGCGAGGATCGAACTGGGGCGGCTGGTTTGTGGGGGCCTCGCGCAAGGCTTTTTCAATGTTTGCAAACTGCTCCGCCGCCCCTGAACCCAAGCCCGACATCAATCGCCGGGCATGCGTGTCCAGCAATGTCCAACGCGGGTTGGCTTTGAGCGCCTGGTTTTGCAGGGCAGTCAAATCTTCCAAAACGGCGGGTGACCACTCATCGGGCCAACGCAGCGGCAAATGCGTGGGCAATTGTTGCGCGACCTCTTGCACGCTGATTTGCGCGCCAATGTGTTGCCACAGCGCGTTCAAGGCCTGTTCTGACTGCAACTCGGCATTGTCCAAGCGGCTTCTGGCCTCCCAGAGTTGCAACTCTTCCTCGATTTGCCTTGCCCGGCTCCAGTTGCCCACCTCGGCCATGCGTCGGCCCAATTCCGCCCCGGCTTCGGCCACTTCCAGAAGGTCCCGGCTGTGCTGAACCGACTGTTTGCTGGCCACGGCCTC
>CAMDXR010000357.1 GCA_945877725.1 Limnohabitans sp. Rim8 | reverse complement strand
ACTGTTTACTGGCGACGTGCATTGTGGGACCGACATTCGGTGGCAAACAATGCGCTTTAATTTGAGCAATAAGCTGTGGAGTCAAAATTGAAATTACTCATCACTGGTTTTGAACCCTTTGGGGGTGAAACAGAAAATCCCTCTTGGGAAGCTGCGCGGCTTCTGCATGCCATGCTGGGAGAATCTGATATCCAAGTTGCAATGGGTGCTAACAGTTAAGTCACCAATTCAGCTGGGGGTACAAGGTAATAAGGCAATAAGGCAACTACGCAACCAGGCCATACTTTTGTGTCAGACGATTTTTGGCGCTTGGCAAAAAGTTGATACGCGATGCATCGCCTTGAAGTGTTTTGACCAACAGGGGGTCCATCACTCGAAACCAAAGTGGTGGCAAGTAGGCTAAGAAAAACATCCCAAAATAACCAGACGGCAACCTAGGGAGTTGAGGGAAATCTCTGAGCGATTGATAGCTTCGACCGGGATAGGCGTGGTGGTCGGAGTGACGCTGAAGTTGAAACAGCACCAAGTTAGAAACCAAGTGATTGCTGTTCCAAGAATGATGCGGTTGACAGCTTTCATAGCTGCCTTGGGCTGTTTTCAATCGTTGAATGCCATAGTGCTCGACATAGTTGGCCGACGTTAGTTGAAAGGCGCCCCACAAGACCAAGGGCACCAAAACCATGACCATCTCGATGCCATAAAAACCAATTAGGGTGCCGTGGACCAAAATGCTGAGGCAAAGAGCCTGAAGGATTTCATTTTCAAAGTGCCAACTCGATTTGTTTTGACGATGCAGTCGATCAGACTCCAGTTGCCATGCCCTGAACGCGCCACCCGGAATTTCTCTGCAAGCAAATTGATAAATGTTCTCACCCATTTTGGAAGAAGCAGGATCTTCGGGGGTGCTGACATGCCGGTGATGGCCGCGGTTGTGTTCAATGGAGAAGTGACCGTAAACGCCCAGGGCTGTATTGAACAGCGCAATTTTTCGGGGTAATTTTTGAAGTTTGTGGCCAAGTTCGTGACTGACATTCAAACCGAATCCTAAAACGGAACCGGTGGTAATAACAGTGGCAATCCATTCCATGGGGCTCAATGAGAATGAGCATAGGAAAATGCAATTGAAAATAACTGATACCCACAAAACAGGAATGGTGGCGTACGTGATCCAACGGTAATAGGGATCGGCTTCTAATGCCGCAATACTAGACTCAGGGGGATTGCTGGTGTCTTCGCCAATTAAAAAATCCAACAGGGGTACCAAACCGTAGAAAAAAACCAATGGAAAAAACAAGATCCAGGTGCCAACACCGAACACAGAAACTGCCAGAGTGCCAACCATTGAGATGGCAGGTCCAATCACTGAAAGCAACCAGGCCCATCGCTTTCGATCGACATAAGGCTGGCTTTGCTGCGGATGATGTTGGACAGCTGGGTTCAAGAAGGTCGTACCGTGTTACAGATTGACCCAAGTATGGCGCTTGCCCGTGAAATGAACAGGGTATTACCCCTAGGCGCTTGCATTTGATTCACTTATAAACAGCTGAAGGCGGTCTGTTTTCGCCGAGAAATGCAAGGTGATTGTGTTGAATCAGCAAGAATTTGATTATGTGATTGTGGGTGCCGGCTCAGCAGGCTGTTGTGTTGCCGGCAGACTGTCTGAAGATTTGAACACATCGGTGTGCTTGCTTGAGGCAGGTGGCCCAGACGATTCTGTGTTTGTCAAAGCCCCCCTCGGATTTGCTGCCACATCTTCTTTGAAGATCAACAGTTGGGGCTATCAAACTGTGCCACAAGCTGGCTTCAATGGCCGAAAAGGTTTTCAACCCCGCGGCAAAGTGATGGGCGGCAGCTCTTCTGTCAATGCCATGGTTTACACACGCGGCAATCCGCTTGACTATGACAACTGGTCTGCACTTGGCAACCAGGGCTGGTCCTACCAAGAGGTGTTGCCCTATTTCAAAAAATCGGAACATAACGAATGCTTTGGTGAAAACGCTTACCGCGGCGTCAATGGGCCAGTCAATGTTTGTTATTTGAGAAGTCCCAGCCCTCTCAATCAAGCTTTTATTCAGGCTTGCAATGAGCAGGGCATTCCTTTCAATCCAGATTACAACGGCGCGCAACAATTTGGTGTTTCGCCTGCGCAAGTTACTCAAAAAAATGGAGAGCGTTGGAATGCAGCACGTGCTTACCTAGACCCGC
This sequence comes from Limnohabitans sp. Rim8, assembly GCA_945877725.1. Classification (GTDB taxonomy): domain Bacteria; phylum Pseudomonadota; class Gammaproteobacteria; order Burkholderiales; family Burkholderiaceae_C; genus Limnohabitans_A. Next base: position 1,049 of record CAMDXR010000357.1, on the reverse strand, counting down.
ATCGCCATCAGGCCAACTTGCATGTTATTTCGCAAGCGCATGCCTCGCAAATCATGTTTGAAGGCAAGCGCGCCATTGGCGTGAAGTACATCGTCAATGGCGTGACACACGAAGTTCGTGCGCGCAAAGAAGTCGTTGTGTCTGGGGGTGCTTTTGGTTCCCCCCAGTTGCTCATGCTGTCTGGCGTGGGGCCTGCAGACCATCTAAAAGACTTGGGCATTCCTTTGGTACATGAATTGCCAGGGGTTGGACAAAATTTACAAGACCACATCACCACGGTCTTGATTTACAAAACTTCGAAAATCAATGAGGCCATGGGCTTTTCATTGAAGGGCGCTGTGAACTTGGTCAAGTCCATCCTAGAGTGGCGATCCAAGCGCACAGGATGGATCACTTCCAACGTGTCGGAAACACAAGGCTTTGTGTCTACCGAGGGCAATACAGCGCATCCCAATATTCAATTGGCGCTTTGCACGGGCATTGTCGATGACCACGCGCGCAAAATGCATCTTGGACATGGCTATACCTTGCATGTCACACTCATGCGCCCCAAGAGCCGTGGTACTGTTACTTTGGCGAGTTGCAATCCCATGGACAAGCCCCTCATTGACCCTTCGTTTTTCAAGCACCCTGATGATATTGAGACCCTTGTGACGGCCACTCAATTAGGACTGAGGGTCATGGCATCGCCCGGTTTAAATGCCTATCGGGGTGAGATGTTGTACGAGGTTGATCACAACCAACCTGGCCAAATTCGAGATTTTTTAAAAGACCATTCGGATACGGAGTACCACCCAGTCGGCACTTGCAAAATGGGACCTGTGCAAGATCCTCTGGCCGTGGTCGACTCTGAACTCCGAGTGCATGGTTTGTCATCATTGCGAGTCATTGATGCATCAGTGATGCCCCAGCTGGTGACTGGCAACACCAATGCGCCCACCTTCATGATTGCCGAAAAAGCGGTGGCCCTTATGCGGGGCTAGACAAGCGTGGCGTGCTTTTCAACCTGAATAGCACGCCAGCGCACAGACTTGAGGTAACAACCAAGC
>CAMDXR010000356.1 GCA_945877725.1 Limnohabitans sp. Rim8 | reverse complement strand
AATAACTGAAGCTGTTGGTCGACGGGCAGGCCTTCATGAGGTCCAAAATGCCCCGGTCTAAAGGCGTGGCGCTTTGCCAGATGGGGTCGTGTGGTGAGGGTTCGCTGGTCAGTTTTTTGGGCTTGCCCCATTCGCCATTGCGTTTTTGCGAGGCCCGTTTGACTGTGAGGTGAAACACCGGCTTGTGGCCCGAGTGGGCACAAGACAAGACAAAAATGAACTGCTCTTGCGTGCTGCTCGGCAAGCGGATGGTTTGCGGCCCGTTGGCGTTTTCCAAACGTGTCAACCATTCACGAACTTGGTATTCGGCGTGGCTGAGGGCGCGTTCTTTTTCTATCTCGTCCCGGCGCTCTTGCACCTCGGCTGTCGGACCCCCTGCGCCCCATTCGTCAAGCAGCGTTAGGCCTTGTCTGGAGGCAAAAATACCCAAGGCTGCACCGTGTTTGCAATAGCGCCCCACGGGGCAGGTGCAGCCGCTGCGCCAGTCGCTCACGTTGCCCGATGCACTGACGCGCAGTTCGGCATTGACCGAGTAAGGCATGGCTTCGGAACCTTGGACTTGACCATGCAAGCGCCAACCCTCTCCGTCTGGCGACAGTTGGGCCGACAACACCTTGTTTTGCAAATACAGGGTGGTGCCGCGTGACCAAGCGCCTTGGTCAAAATAAAAAGCAAGTTGCGAGGGTGGAAACCACTGCGCCGGGATTTTGGAGTTCATGCCGTCAACACTTCACGCCACCCACTTGCGGGCGTTTTGCCAGACCCGCAGCCACGGGCTGTTGGCGCTGATGCCGCCTGTCTTGGCAAGGTCCGTCCAGCTCATTTGCACGTTGCGGAAAACCCGTTCGGGGTGCGGCATCATGGCCGTGAAGCGGCCATCGGCCGTGGTCACTGCCGTCAGTCCACCCGCACTGCCGTTGGGGTTGAACGGGTATTGCTCGGTGGCCATGCCGTGGTTGTCCACAAAGCGCATGGCGGCAAGGGCTTGGGCCGCGTTGCCACGGTGCTTAAAGTTGGCAAAGCCTTCGCCGTGTGCCACGGCGATCGGCAGGCGGCTGCCGGCCATGCCTTGCAAAAACAAACTGGGCGATTCAAGCACTTCGACCATCGACAAACGGGCCTCAAAGCGTTCGCTCAGGTTGGTGGTAAAGCGTGGCCAGTGTTGTGCGCCGGGAATGATGTCGGCCAACTCGGCAAACATTTGGCATCCGTTGCAAACGCCCAGACCAAAGGTGTCTTGGCGGGCAAAGAAGCCTTTGAACTGATCGGCCAGTGCCGGGTTAAAGGTGATGCTGCGTGCCCACCCAATGCCCGCACCTAGGGTGTCGCCGTAACTGAACCCACCGCAGGCCACCAGACCCTTGAAGTCGGCCAGTTGGGCGCGCCCGGTTTGCAGGTCGGTCATGTGCACGTCGTGCGCCTCGAAACCGGCGCTGTGAAAGGCATAGGCCATTTCGACATGCGAGTTGACGCCTTGCTCGCGCAAGATGGCCACTTTGGGTTTGGCTAAATTAAGGTAAGGCGCGGCCACGTTGTGCGCCGGGTCAAAGGCCAGCGACACATGCATGCCCGGGTCAAGGGCGCGGCCTGTGACGGCGTGTTCGGCATCGGCGCAGGCGGGGTTGTCGCGTTGCTGGCAAATCTTCCAGCTCACGCTGTCCCACACTTGGTGCAGGTCTTCCAGTTTGGCGGCAAACACTTCTTTGGTGTCACGCCACACGCTCAGTTCGTCCACGCCTTTGGCAATGGTGGACTGACGGGGGCGGGTTTTGCCGATCACATGGCAGTGTTTGGACAAGCCGTGCTCGCGCAGGGTCTGAATGACGGCGTTGCGTTCGGACGTGCGCACCTGAATCACCACCCCCAGTTCTTCGTTGAACAGGGCTTTGAGGGTGAGTTCTTCGCGGCGGGCGCTGACTTGGCCCGCCCAGTTTTTGGCGTCGCCATGGTCGGCGCGGCTGTCCGAGATGCCGTCGCCCTCGGTGACCAACATGTCCACATTCAGGGCCACGCCCACATGGCCGGCAAAGGCCATTTCGGCCACTGCGGCCAGCAGGCCGCCATCGCTGCGGTCGTGGTAAGCCAGTATTTGGCCTTGCGCACGCAAGAGGTTGATGGCTTTGACCAGATTGACCAGCGCTTGTGGGTCGTCCAGGTCGGGCACTTGGTCGCCAAATTGGCCCAGCACTTGGCCCAGCACGCTGCCGCCCATGCGGTTTTTGCCCTGCCCCAAGTCGATCAGCAACAAACTGGTGTCGTCGGTTTGCGCGTCCAGTTGCGGGGTCAGGGTGCCGCGCACATCGGCCAGGCTGGCAAAGGCCGTGACGATCAGGCTCACGGGCGAGGTGACTTTGCGGGTTTCGGTGTCTGATCCCGAACCCGAACCACCCTTGGGCGCCGTCCATTGCGTGCGCATGGACAAACTGTCTTTGCCCACCGGGATCGAGATGCCCAGGGCTGGGCACAGTTCCATGCCCACGGCCTTGACGGTTTCATACAAAGCAGCGTCTTCACCGGGTTCGCCGCAAGCGGCCATCCAGTTGGCCGACAGCTTGACGCGCGGCAGCTCTATGGGCGCTGCCAGCAAGTTGGTGATGGCCTCGGCCACCGCCATGCGGCCCGAGGCCGCTGCATTCAACGAGGCCAACGGTGTGCGTTCGCCCATGCTCATGGCTTCGCCTGCAAAGCCTGCGTAATCGGCCAGTGACACGGCCACGTCGGCCACGGGAACTTGCCAAGGGCCGACCATCTGGTCGCGGTGCGTGAGGCCGCCCACGGCGCGGTCGCCAATGGTAATAAGGAAGCGCTTGGAGGCCACGGTCGGGTGGCTCAGCACGTCGATCACGGCTTGCTGCAAGTTGACCCCTGTGAGGTTCATGGCCGGGGATTGGCGTTGCACGGTTTGTACGTCGCGGTGCATTTTGGGGGGCTTGCCCAGCAACACATCCATGGGCATGTCGACCGGGCTTTCTTGGCCTGCATCGACCAGTTGCAATTGGCGTGCTTCGGTGGCTACGCCCACCACGGCAAACGGGCAGCGCTCGCGTTCGCAAAAGGCCTGAAATTGCGCCAACGAATCGGGTGCAATGGCCAGCACATAACGCTCTTGGCTTTCGTTGGACCAGATTTCTTTGGGGGCCAGACCCGACTCTTCCAAGGGCACGGCGCGCAAGTCAAAGCGTGCACCACGGCCTGCGTCGTTGGTGAGTTCGGGGAAGGCGTTGGACAAACCGCCTGCGCCCACGTCATGAATGGCCA
>CAMDXR010000355.1 GCA_945877725.1 Limnohabitans sp. Rim8 | reverse complement strand
TGCCAGCGGCATGTTCGTGATCAACCCGCCCTTCACACTGAAGGACCAAATCCGCAAGGCATTGGATGTTGTAGGCCCCGCACTGGCCCGGGGCACGGGCAAGAGCTGGCAGGTCGAGTCGTCCTAACACTCTGCAAAACGGTTCGGGGAATGTCCTGAATCAGGTGATGACAAATTAACCGACCGAACGGTCGGTTAATTGATATACTGTCATCTGCGCCGCGATCATCCCATCCTGTTTGGCGCAGGAGAAGACCATGTACACCCAATCTTTCAGCGTCCCGGACGGCACCGAGCCCTCCCAGTCTGCTGGCCTGAAGGCCGTTCCCAAAGCCCTGAGCGCACAAGATGCGGCTTTGCAGGCGCAATTTGATGCCCGAATTGATGCCGACGGCCGAATTGAGCCCCGTGAGTGGATGCCCGAGGCTTACCGCAAAACCTTGGTTCGTCAAATCAGCCAACACGCTCACAGCGAAATTGTGGGTATGCTGCCCGAAGGCAACTGGATCAGCCGGGCACCCAGCCTCAAAAGAAAAGCCATCCTGATTGCCAAGGTGCAAGACGAAGGCGGGCACGGCCTCTATTTGTACAGCGCAGCCGAAACACTGGGCACCAGCCGCGACCAAATGCTGGACGCCCTGCACACCGGTAAAGCCAAATACAGCTCCATCTTCAACTACCCCACCCTGAACTGGGCGGATGTCGGCGTGGTGGGTTGGTTGGTCGACGGTGCGGCCATCATGAACCAGGTGCCCCTTTGCCGCTGCTCCTATGGGCCCTATGCGCGCGCCATGGTGCGGGTGTGCAAAGAAGAAAGCTTTCACCAGCGCCAGGGTTACGAAGCGCTGTTGGTCATGATGCAAGGCACCGAAGAGCAAAAAGCCATGGTGCAAGACGCCGTGAACCGTTGGTGGTGGAAGTGCCTGGCCATGTTTGGACCGCCCGATGCCGACAGCCCCAACAGCGCCCAAGGCATGTGCTGGGGCATCAAACGCATCAGCAACGACGACCTGCGCCAAAAATTTGTGGACGCTACCGTTCCTCAAGCCAAAGTGCTGGGCGTGACCCTGCCCGACCCAGACCTGAAATGGAACGACGAACGTCAGGCACACGACTACGGTCAAATTGATTGGGATGAATTTTGGGCCACGGTGAATGGCGATGGCCCATGCAACAAAGAGCGTTTGGGCGCTCGCGTCAAAGCCTGGAACGACGGTGCATGGGTGCGGGATGCCGCACTGGCCCACGCACGTAAACAACAAACGCGTCAAATGAAGGAAGCAGCATGAGCACACCCGCCCTGAAAGAATGGCCTTTGTGGGAAGTTTTTGTCCGCAGCAAGCAAGGCCTGGAACACAAACACTGCGGCAGCCTGCACGCATCGGACTCGGAACATGCCCTCCAAATGGCACGCGATGTCTACACCCGCCGTCAAGAAGGTGTGAGCATCTGGGTCGTGCCATCGGCCAGCATCTCGGCCAGCGAACCCAACGACAAACCCGAGTTTTTTGATCCTGCCAGTGACAAGGTCTACCGACACCCCACGTTCTATGTCATCCCCGATGAAGTGGGACACATGTGAGCACCGCCATGAATGCCCCCATAGATTACTTGCTGCATTTGGCAGACAACGCCTTGATACTCGGTCAGCGCAACGCCGAATGGTGTGGTCACGGCCCTATTCTTGAAGAAGACATTGCCCTGGCCAATAACAGCCTCGACCTGATTGGGCAAGCCAGGATGCTCTACCAACACGCCGCCCAATTAAAGGGCGGTGGTGCGACTGAAGACACGTTGGCTTACTTTCGGGATGTCCCTGATTTCCGTAACTACACATTGTGTGAATTGCCACACATGCCCCTGATGTCGGCCACCGCTCAAGGGGACCGGGACTTTGCCATCACGATCGTTCGCAACTTTTTGTACAGCAGCCTGATGGTGCTGGTGTGGGACCAACTGCAAGCCTCCAAAGACACGCATCTGGCCGCTATTGCTGCCAAATCGCTCAAGGAAGTCCGCTACCACCTGCGCCACTCGCGTGACTGGTTGCTGCGCTTGGGTGACGGCACGGCCGAATCGCATGAACGCGCGCAAAACGCCATCAACCAGTTGTTGTCTTACACCCAAGAGTTCTGGGCCAACAGCCCACAAGAGACTGCGGCCGTCGCCAATGGCACGGGCATCAATACAGTGACTTTGCAAAACGACTGGAATCAGATCGTGAACGAAGCACTGCAAGAAGCCACGCTTCAACGCCCTGACGAAGGTGGGTTTGTCCCCACAGGCAAACACGGTGTGCATTCAGAGCACTTGGGATTTGTGCTGGCCGAAATGCAAAGCTTGGCACGCGCCCACCCCCAAGCGACTTGGTAAAACACAGTCATGACCACGCTCGTTCAGACCACGACCAGCGATATTGCTCGCGCCTGGGTTTTGCTTGAAACCCTGACCGACCCGGAAATTCCTGTCGTGACCCTGCGCGAGCTGGGCATCTTGCGCGATGTACGCGAAGGCACCCATGGACTCGAAGTGGTCATCACCCCCACCTACAGTGGCTGCCCGGCCATGGGCCAGATCGAGGACGATGTGAAAGCCCTGTTGCAAGCCCATGGGATTCAAGGCCATGTCGTGACACAACTGGCCCCGGCTTGGACCACTGACTGGATGACGGGTGAAGCGCGAGAAAAACTGCGTGCCTACGGCATTGCCCCGCCACATTCGACCGCCTGCGAACCCCAAGGCTCGGCTCAGGTGGTGAAGTTTGCTGCCCGCCAAACGCCCAACCAGGTTGTGAACTGCCCCCAGTGCGGCTCAGCCAACACCACCGAAACCTCCCATTTCGGATCCACCGCTTGCAAGGCCCTTTACCGCTGCCTCGCTTGCATGGAACCATTCGATTACTTCAAACCTTACTGAGCTGCCTTGCCGCAGTGAAGCACCATGTCCGCACCCCGCTTTCATGACCTCCAAGTCGCCTGTGTCACCCCTGAAGCTGCGGGTGCCGTGGCCATCCAACTGAATGTTCCAGCTGAACTGCGCGAGAGCTTTGACTTCCAGCCGGGGCAATTTTTAACCCTGCGCGCCAGCATTGGTGATGCCGATGTGCGCCGCAGTTACTCCATCAGCTCGGCCCGCAGCCAACTGCAAAAGCAGGGCACGCTTGAAGTCGGTATCCGCCCTGTTGAAGGGGGTGTCTTTTCCAATTGGGCCGCCTCGCAACTTCGGGCGGGGGACACCCTTCGCGTCATGCCACCCGAGGGGCGCTTTGTAGTGCA
>CAMDXR010000354.1 GCA_945877725.1 Limnohabitans sp. Rim8 | reverse complement strand
GTGTCAAAAAAGACCAAGGCCTGAGGCGTGCTGTCATAACGGGCTTTCTCCCGGAACGGCAGCCAGGCAGGGTGTTTAAGCCCTGAGTTTGTCAATCAAGCCGTTGAGTTCGTCCAAAGAACCAAACTGTATGCCGATTTCACCCATTTCCTCAATCTTTCCGGCTCTTTTAACGCGCTTTTTAACCCTTATTTCAACATTGGCCGTCAACAAATCCGATAACTCTTCTTCGATGCGGCGAATATCACGGGATTTTTCTTTTTTGGGCTTTTGCGTTACCAGATTGAACTCGGCACCGAGTTTCTTGGCCAGACCCTCGGCATCGCGAACCGACATGCTTTTGGCTGAAATTTGATGGGCTGCCGTGATCTGTGTGGCCTTGTCCAAAGACAACAAGGCGCGGGCATGGCCCATGTCCAGATCGCCCGCCATGAGCATGACTTGCACCGGATCGGCCAAATTGAGCAGGCGCAACAGGTTGCTGGCCGCACTGCGAGAACGACCCACCGCTTGAGCCGCCGCTTCGTGAGTGAGCCCAAACTCTTTCACAAGTCTTTGCAAACCTTGGGCTTCTTCCAATGGATTAAGGTCTTCGCGCTGTATGTTCTCAATCAAGGCCATGGCCGCTGCGGCCTCGTTGGGCACATCGCGCACCAACACCGGCACGGCATTTAGGCCCGCCAGACGTGAGGCCCGAAAACGCCGCTCGCCCGCAATGATCTCGTATTTGCCAGCGTTTTCCCCCTCGGTCAGCAAGCGCACCAAGATGGGCTGCATGATGCCCTGTGCCTTGATGGACTCGGCCAACTCGTACAGAGCCCCCTCGTCCATGCGGGTTCGGGGCTGGTACATGCCCGGTACCATTTGATCCAGTTTGAGCTGGGTGGGCACCCCGGTTTCGGCGGCAATAGGCGGTGTGTCTTGCACTGTGGGGCCCAACAAGGCCTCCAGTCCGCGGCCCAGTCCTTTGGGGTTTTTGGTCACCATGGTCAATCCTTCAAAAGGGTTTGCAAAAGCGCGTGACCTTGCGGCCAATCGCCCAGTAATGAGTCGGCGTTGATGTGCCCCGCAGGCCCCAAGTCAAGCCATTGCGCTGACCAATCCCTGGCCAGCGCTTGCGCACGCTCATGCGTGCAATAGGGGTCATTTTGGCTGCCCACCAACAAGCTCCTGAAGGGCAGAGCTTGCCGCACGATGGGGGCCCAGCCATGCAATCGGGCCCTCAGTTCTGGCGCTTCCGTGTCGCCGGGTGCGACCAATAAGGCCCCTTTCACACGCGCGGTATGTCGCGACACCGAGGCCCAAGCCGCCACCAAAATACACCCTAAACTGTGCGCCACAAAGACCACCGGCCCCGACGCCTCGAGCACGGCTTCGTCCAGTCGCGCAAGCCAATCTCCACGCAAGGGGCGCATCCAGTCGTTTTGCGTCACCACCGTATAACCATGCGCTTGGGCCCAACGCATTTGCCAATGGTCGGGACCACTGCCTTGCCAGCCCGGCAAAACCAACACCGAAGGCCCTGCGTTTTGGGCTTCTTGCTGGGGTGAATGGGTGGCTAAAAAGTTCAACTTCAGGCTTTCTAGAGCGTGGGCGCGCGCTCAACCAGTTCTTTCGCAAAGTCGACATAGGCTTGGCTGCCCTTGGCAGACGGGTCAAACACCACGCCCGGCAAACCATAACTGGGGGCTTCGGCCAAACGCACATTGCGGGGAATCACCGTGTCAAACACCTTGTCGCCAAAGTGGGCCTTGAGTTGGTCACTGACCTGCATCTGCAAGGTAATGCGGGGGTCAAACATGACCCGCAACAAACCAATGATCTTGAGGTCTTTGTTCAGGTTGGCGTGGACTTGCTTGATGGTGTTGACCAGATCGGTCAAACCCTCCAACGCAAAATACTCGCACTGCATGGGCACGATCACCCCGTGGGCAGAGCACAGGCCGTTCAGCGTCAACATGGACAAGGAGGGCGGGCAGTCGATCAGCACAAAATCGTATTGCGCATCCACCACGGCCAGGGCATTTTTAAGGCGCTGGTCCCGGTGCTCCAACTGCACCAACTCCACCTCGGCACCGGCCAGTTCGCGGTTGGCGCTCAACACGTCGTAACCACAGCGCTCAGCCTTGACCAAGGCTTCGTTGATGGAGGCCGACTCGAGCAACACCTCGTACACGCTCAGTTCTACATTGCGCTTGTCGATGCCCGAACCCATGGTGGCATTGCCCTGCGGGTCCAGATCGACCAAGAGCACACGCTGCCCAACTTTGGCCAAACCCGCCGCCAGATTGACGGTGGTCGTGGTTTTGCCAACGCCCCCTTTTTGGTTTGCAATGCAGAATATTTTGGCCATGGTGCTAACTCGCGTGATTATTTGGACAAAGCCATCTTGAGGCCAAAACCAAGCAGACAAACGCCTGCCAGTTTTTGAAGCACACGCCCAATCATCGGGTTCGTGCGCATCCTTTCGGCCAAATGTTGGGTGAGTAAGGTGACGATCACCCCATATAAAAAGGTCAAAGCTGCAACGGTCGAAGCCATGACCGCAAAACTGACGAGGCCCAGATGCGTTTCAGGGTTAACGAACAAAGGGAAAAATGCCATATAGAAAACAATGGCCTTGGGATTGAGCAAGGTAATGAACAAGGTCTGCTGAAAATACTGGCGAGGCCGTATGTTGACAACAGAAGCATCCCCCGGTTTGGCCATCAGCATGCGCCACCCCAGCCAAGCCAGATAAGCCGCGCCCAACCACTGGACGGCCGTGAATGCTGTGGGGTAAGCGGCCAGCACAGTCGCAACGCCCGCCACCGCCATCCACATGAGCACCTGGTCGCCAACCATCACCCCCAATGTGGCCATCAGTCCACCGGTCACGCCGCCTTTGCCCGTTGAGTTGATGAGGGCCAGATTTCCGGGGCCGGGGATGGCCAGAAACAAAACAATGGCAGCAACAAATGCGCCGTAATCAGAAACGCCAAAAAACATGCAGTACTTTCGTATAAAAGGCGATCGTCAAGTTGAACTTTTTATTTGGCTAAGACCATTTTGAAGCCAAAACCAATCAGGCAAACGCCCGCCAATTTTTGCAAAAAACCCGAAAATCGGGGATTAGCACGTATGCGCTCAGCCATGAAGTGTGTGATCAACACCACGCCAAAGCAATAGATAAAACCCAGCACCGCGATCGTGAGCGCCATCACAACAAAGGTGATCCACCCCTGATGGTTCACGGGATCAATGAATTGCGGGAAAAAGGCAAAGTAAAACATGATCGCCTTCGGGTTCA
>CAMDXR010000353.1 GCA_945877725.1 Limnohabitans sp. Rim8 | reverse complement strand
TTTAGACATTGAAAGAATTTCATTCTCTATTTATGGGGTTTTGCTGGATTAATAATGGATTAATTCCCTGGAATGCGGCCTATTCTTACTCTCAAATTCAGGAGAGACAAATGCCGCATGCCCACCCCACCTTGACCCCTTCAGCTGCTTCGACCGATTCAACAAATCCCACAAAGTCGTTTACCGCCCCTTTGCGCGATGTCCAGCTCAAAGACAACGTGTGGGCCACTCAGGGCACGGTCTTGGTTTCGGGCACCCAAGCGCTGGTGCGGCTGATGCTGATGCAGCGCCAGCACGATGAGCGCCAAGCATGGAACACCCGGGGTTTTATCAGCGGCTACCGAGGTTCGCCGCTGGGCATGGTGGACCAGGTGATCTGGAAACAGGGCGAGAAGTTCAAAACAGCAGGCGTCGAGTTTGTGCCCGCCATCAACGAAGAACTGGCCGCCACCCAAGTGCTGGGCACGCAACGGGTGGAGTCTGACCCGGAGCGCACGGTGGACGGTGTTTTTGGTCTGTGGTACGGCAAGGGCCCGGGCGTGGACCGCGCTGGCGATGCGCTGAAACACGGCAACGCCTATGGTTCGTCGCCCCATGGCGGCGTGGTGGTGGTGGCCGGGGACGACCACGGGTGCGTGTCGTCGTCCATGCCGCACCAGAGTGACCAGGTGTTTCAGTCGTGGCACATGCCCGTGGTGTCGCCCGCCGATGTGTCTGAATTGGTGAGCTTTGGCCTGTATGGCTTTGCCTTGTCGCGTTATTCAGGCGCCTGGGTCGGCATGACGGCCTTGTCTGAAGTGGTAGAGAGCACCACTTCGGTCGATCTGGACGCCATCCACACGCTTTGCCAAAGCTGGAAAAGCCCGCAAGAAGTGCAAGCCCTCACCGGGCACCAAGCCCCGGCCGATGGGCTGCATTACCGCTGGCCTGACCTGCCTTCGCTGCGCATCGAGTCGCGTCTGCAAGACAAACTGGATGCCGTGGCCGCGTTTGCACGGGTCAACCGCATTGACCGCACCGTGATTGAGAGCGCGCACGCCCACATCGGCATCGTCACCGCAGGCAAGGCCCATCACGATTTGATGGAGGTGTTTCGCCGTCTGGGCCTGAGCGAGCAAGCCTTGGCCGCCGCTGGGGTGCGGGTGCTCAAGCTTGGCTTGACCTTTCCCGTGGAAGTTTCGGGCCTGCAGACCTTTGCCAAGGGCTTGCAAGAGATTTTGGTAATCGAAGAAAAAGCCCCGGTTGTGGAACAACAACTGCGCGACTTGTTCTACAACGCACCATTGCGCCCCACCATTGTGGGCAAGCGCGACGCGCAGGGCCAGGCACTGTTGTCTGCTTTGGGCGAATTGCGTCCATCGCGGCTCATGCTGCAAGTGGCCCACTGGTTGCAACAACACACTGAGGCCATGGCAGACAAGCGCCATGAAGCCAGCTCCGACACCCAGCCTCAGACCCAGACCCCGCTGTGCGTGACGCTGAACATTCCGCACCTCAAGTTGCGCGACTTTGTGCCCGCCGAGATGCTGAGCAACGCCAGCGATGCGGTCAAGCGCATGCCTTATTTTTGTGCAGGTTGCCCGCACAACACCTCCACCAAGGTGCCCGAAGGCTCCACGGCCCGCGCGGGCATTGGCTGCCACTTTATGGCCAACTGGATGGAGCGCGACACGGCCGGCCTGATCCAGATGGGCGGCGAAGGGGTGGACTGGGTGTCGCATTCGCGCTTTACCCGCACGCCGCACGTTTTTCAGAACCTGGGCGATGGCACTTATTACCACTCAGGTTATCTGGCCATTCGCCAGGCGGTGGCAGCCAAAGCTCGCATCACCTACAAAATTTTGTTCAACGATGCGGTGGCCATGACGGGCGGGCAGCCGGTCGATGGCGTGATCAGCGTGGACGCCATTGCCCGCCAAGTGGAAAGTGAAGGCGTTTTGGCGCTGGCCATCGTGAGCGATGACATTGGCAAGTTCAATGCGATCAAAAACCGCTTTCCGGGCATCGCCACCTTTCACCCGCGTGAAGACCTGGACGCGGTGCAACGCCAATTGCGCGAGGTGGTGGGCGTGTCGGTGCTGATCTATGAGCAAACCTGCGCCGCCGAAAAACGCCGTCGCCGCAAAAAAGGCGAGCTGGCCGAACCCGCACGTCGCCTGATGATTCATGAAAACGTGTGCGAAGGCTGCGGCGACTGCGGGGTGCAAAGCAATTGCGTGGCCGTGTTGCCGCACGAAACGCGTTGGGGTCGCAAACGCAAGATCGACCAGACCCATTGCAACAAAGACTATTCATGTTCAAACGGTTTTTGCCCCAGCTTTGTCAGCGTGACCGGGGGCAGTTTGCGCCGCAAAACGGGGGCAACGCCCGAGGCCGTGGCGCAGTTCAAGGCGCGCGCGGCCCTGCTGCCGCATGCGCAGCGCAGCCCAGCCAACAGCCCCTGGGATTTGCTGATTACCGGCGTGGGCGGCACGGGCGTGGTCACGGTAGGCGCGGTCATTGCCATGGCCGCGCACCTAGAGGGCCAACGCGCCAGCGTGCTCGACTTCATGGGTTTTGCCCAAAAAGGTGGCTCGGTACTGAGTTTTGTGCGCATTGCGCCGACCGCACAGCTCTTGAACCAAGTGCGCATTGACACCCAGCAGGCTGACGCGGTGCTGGCCTGTGATGCGGTGGTGGCGGCTTCGCCCGAAGCCTTGCAAACCATTCGCCACGGCCGCACCCGCGTGCTGGTGAATGTGCACGAAACGCCCGTGGCCGACGCGGTACGCCACCCCGATGCACAGGTGCACACCGAGTTGTTGGTCGAAAAAATGCGCTTTTCAGCAGGGCCAGAGCAAGTAGAAACCTTCAACGCACAAGCGCTGGCCGAACAGGTGCTGGGCAACACCCTGGCCTCCAACATCCTGGCCATGGGCTATGCGTGGCAACGCGGTCTGGTGCCCGTCAGCTTGGCGGCTTTGGAGCAAGCCATTCGGTTGAACAATGTGGCCGTGGAATCGAACCTGCTGGCCTTCACGGTGGGGCGGCTGGCCGCTGCCGACCCTGAGGCGCTGCAAGAACAAACCCTGGCCGCACCGGAGCCCGACACGCTGAGCGGCCTCATTGAACACGCCTTACGCCACTTGACGGCCTACCAAAACCCGGCCTGGGCGCAGCGCTACGAAAACCTGATGCAGCAAGTGCAAGCCGCCACCGACACTTTTGGTTTGCCCGATGACGCGCTGGCCCTGACCGTGGCCCGCAGTTTGCACAAGTTGATGAGCTACAAAGACGAGTACGAGGTAGCCCGGT
>CAMDXR010000352.1 GCA_945877725.1 Limnohabitans sp. Rim8 | reverse complement strand
CACGAAATGGGCTTTGCCCGCGAAGTCTCCAGCCAGGTGATGTTTTTGCACCAAGGCCGGGTGGAGGAACAAGGGACGCCGGGCGACATTTTGCTCAAGCCCCGCAGCGAACGCTTGCAGCAATTCCTGTCGGGTAATTTGAAGTAAGGTAGCGCACTCTATTTCAGATTTCGATGCATGCACACCCGGTGCGCTTTGCTCTGTATCACCTAGACCAGATTGCAATGGTTAAAGACCGCTGCCAGTGGGAAGCTACCCTCACCCTAAAAAACCCTGCATAAATCTGCTGACCTTTGATCCCTGTGGGAGGCTGCCCCTGCGGCCGAAGGTGCTTTCCCTGTGGGAGGCTGCCCCTGCGGCCGAATGCCTGCATTGGCTTTGTGGGAGGCTGCCCCTGCGGCCGAATCTTTGCTTGGGCTTTGAGAATTGAGACAGGCTGTGGGCTTATTCAAGCATTCGCGAGCAGGGGCTCGCTCCCACAAGGAGTTAGAGGCACACATTCGCGAGCAGGGGCTCGATCCCACAAAAAATTATCAACAGCAATGCAGGGCCACATTCCCACAAAGACAAGACCAAAAAAACGCCACGAGGGGTCGTGGCGTTTAGGGCGGGGCTGTTTATGTCGGGGCCTTTGCACGGGCCACCGATCTGGCGATCATCAGCTCAGGTGTTTGCCAATGATGCCGGCCAACTCGAACATGGTGGCCTGGTCTTTGCCGAACACGGCTTGGAGCTTGCCATCGGCCTTGATGGAGCGCTTGTCCGCCGGATCTTGCAGGTTGTTGGCCTTGATGTAGTCCCAGATTTTTTTGACCACCTCGGTGCGGGCGTAAGTGCCGTCACCGATCACGGCGGCCAGTGCGTCGCTGGGCTTCAGGCTGCCCACGGCGGCTTTGCGTGGGGCCTTGGGCACATCCGACTTGGCCACTTTTGCAGCCGCTTTTTTGGCCGCAGGGGCTTTGGCTGTTTTGGCTGCGGTCTTTTTGGCGGCTGCTTTGCCATAAGGCGTGGTTTTGGCCGCTGTTTTGCGTGGCGGGTATTTCTTGGCCCCTTCACGTTGCTCAAACTCAAACGTCACTTTGCCCTCTTCGGGGTTCCAGGCCAGCATGGCTTTGAAGCTGCGGCGTGTGCGGTTACTGACGAACTTGTCGAGCAAGTCGGTCTTGCCCGTGGCCAACAGTTTGATGATTTGCGCGCGTTCTACAGGTTGCTGCAAGATGATTTTGCCGGTCTTGAAGTCGCAGCTCGGTGTTGGCTGTTCGTTGGTGGGCACGGCTTTGCTGCACACAAAGTTGCTGCCGTGTTCGTGCACCGGGCTACCGCACTTGGGGCAAGCCCCCAGCGATTCTTCGTCAAATTCGACGATTTCGCCACTTTCCTCATTTTTCTTGTCGTCACCGAAATCGAATTCGAGTTTCCAGTTTTTCTCTTCTTCGTTGTACTTCAGCGCCATCTCGGCCACAAATGGCCAGCCCGCCTTGGAGCGGAAACCGTCCAATGGGCCAATCTTTTTGTCGCGCATGAACAGCTCGACTTCGGCGGGCTCAAAGGTGCGCCCCGCAGGCGATTTGCCAAACGAGAAGCCACAGCCATCACTGGAACCATCGGCCCCTGTGCAGGTGTAGCGGCGGTAGTTTTCCTTGACCACGCCGCCGCAATTGGGGCAGGGCGCAGCCAGCGTGACGTAGTCGCCGGGCACGGTATCGCGGTCGTATTCTTTGGCTTTTTTGACAATGTGCTCGGTCATGGCGGCAATTTCGGCCATGAAGGTGGAACGGCTCAACTTGCCTTGCTCCATTTGCGCCAGCTTGTATTCCCACTCGCCGGTCAGTTCGGGCTTGGAGAGTTCCTCCACGCCCAGGCCACGCAACAGCGTCATGAGCTGGAAGGCCTTGGCCGTGGGCAGCATCTCGCGGCCCTCGCGCAGCATGTATTTTTCGTTGATCAGGCCTTCAATAATGGCCGCACGGGTGGCGGGCGTGCCCAGACCCTTTTCCTGCATGGCTTCGCGCAGTTCGTCGTCGTCCACCATCTTGCCCGCGCCTTCCATGGCACCCAGCAAAGTGGCTTCTGAATAGCGGGCAGGCGGGCGGGTCTTGAGGCCCTTGGCCTCGACCGATTCCACGCCCACCTGCTCGCCCGGTTGCACGGGCACCAGATTTTGGCCTTTGTCGCCGTCTTTGGCATCTTCGACTTCGTTGGCGGCTTCCTTGCCGTAAATGGCCAACCAACCCGGCTTCACCAGCACTTTGCCCACGGTCTTGAAGCTGTGCCCCGCCGCGACGCTGATGCGGGTGGTGACCTGGTATTCGGCGCTGGGGAAAAACACCGCCATAAAGCGCCGCACCACCAAGTCGTAAAGCTTTTGCTCGGCATCAGACAAGCCGCTGGGGGCTTGCAAGGTGGGGATGATGGCGAAGTGATCCGACACCTTTTTGTTATCAAACACGCGCGGCAGTTTGCGCACGTAGTTGTTGTTCAGCGCCGTCAGGGCGTGCGGGGCCAAGTGGCGCATGCCACTGTCGGCCAGCATCTCGAAGGTTTGTTTGGCCACGGGCACATAGTCTTCGGGCAAGTGGCGCGAATCGGTACGGGGATAAGTCAGTGCCTTGTGACGCTCATACAGACTTTGCGCCAGCGCCAACGTGGTCTTGGCAGAAAAGCCAAACTTGCCGTTGGCTTCGCGCTGCAAACTGGTCAGGTCAAACAGGCCGGGGCTGGCCTGGGTGGTGGGCGATGCCTCTTCGGTCACCGTGGCTTTTTGACCGCGCACGGCATCCACAATGGCCAGTGCTTCGCTTTCAGACCATTTGCGGTCGGCTTTTTTCTCGGCGTCTTCGTCCTCTTTTTTCCACTTGGGATCGAACCATTTGCCCGGATAACTGCCCGCAGCAGCCTCAAAGCTGGCGTGCACTTCCCAATACTCGCGACTGATGAACTTGCGAATTTGCTCTTCGCGCTCCACCACCACGGCCAGTGTGGGGGTCTGCACACGGCCCACGGTGGTCAAAAAGAATCCGCCATCGCGTGAGTTAAAGGCCGTCATGGCGCGGGTTCCATTGATGCCCACCAGCCAATCGGCCTCGGAACGGCTGCGTGCCGCGTCGGCCAGGCCCTGCATCTGCTGGTTGCTGCGCAAGTGGTCAAAGCCATCGCGAATCGCCTGAGGCGTCATCGACTGCAGCCACAAGCGCTGCACGGGTTTGTCCAGCGTTTTGGTGCCCCCGGCATATTGTTCGATCAAGCGGAAGATCAATTCCCCCTCGCGCCCCGCGTCACAGGCATTAATAAGAGCGCTCACAT
>CAMDXR010000351.1 GCA_945877725.1 Limnohabitans sp. Rim8 | reverse complement strand
GGCTTTGTCCATTTTCAGTTTGGGCCTGACCATGGTGGGCGGTGGTTTGGGGCCCCTGCTGGTAGGTTTGCTCAGCGATGCCCTGACCCCGTGGATGGGCACTGAAGCCCTGCGCATGTCGCTGGCCATCACCACCGGCAGTTGTTTTGCGCTGGGCATTGCCGCTTTTGCTTGGGCCATCAAGGCGTATGCGGACGAACGGCTGGGTGAACAAGGCTGAAGCGGCGGTGGCACCCCATCGTCTGACCGGACGATGCACCAGAAGCCATGGTGTCCAAAATGACATGCTCACGCCAAGTCAATGGCTGTTGCCGTGCCCGTGGCGATAGTCTTGGTCAGGGCCATTGCCGCTGACCACGGCCCGTTTTACCGACCAGGATTCATTTCATGACCCAAGCCGCTCACGGATGGCGCAGCCACTACACCTTGTTTTTGCTGCTGTTTGTTTACACCATGAGTTTCATCGACCGGCAGATCATGGGCATTCTGATGGAGCCGATCAAGCAGGAGTTTGATGTCTCGGACACCGCCATGGGCGCACTCAGCGGGCTCACGTTTGCGCTGTTTTACAGCGCCCTGGCCATTCCGTTCGGGCGTTTTGCCGACCGCACCAACCGGCGCAACTTTGTGGCCTATTGCTGCGCCGCCTGGAGCGCCATGACGGCTTTGTGTGGCATGGCCGTGGGGTTTTGGTCGCTGGCGCTGGCCCGCGTCGGCGTGGCGGTGGGTGAGGCCGGGGGCGGGCCGCCCTCTATTTCCATGATTGCCGACCACTATCCGCCGCAACAACGTGGCCGGGCCATGGGGGTCTATTTGCTGGGCCCGCAGTTGGGCATTCTGCTGGGCTTGACCACGGGCGGCTGGATTGCGCAGCACTATGGCTGGCGCTCGGCCTTTATATGGATGGCTTTGCCTGGCCTATTGGCTGCATTTTTGCTGCGCTTTTCGGGGGTTGAGCCTCGCCGTGGCCATTGGCAGACGGACGCCACCCGGCAAGAGACACCACCGCCAGTGGAGCCCATTCTCAGCATGGTGCGCGACCTGTGGTCTTCGGCTTCCTTCAAACGCATCACCTTGGGGGCCATTTTGATGGGCTTTGCCGGGTATGGCATTGGCATCTGGACACCCGCGTTTTTGGTGCGATCGCACGGCATGACCTTGCAAGGTGCGGGCATCGTGATGGGCTTGCTGGGTGGATTTGCTGCGGCTTTGGGCTCCTTGTTCAGTGGTTGGTTGTGCGACAAGCTCACTCGGCGCGATGTGCGCTGGCGCTTGGGCGTGCCAGCGCTGGGTTGTTTGCTGGCCTTGCCCTTGGGTGTGGCGTTTTTTCTGATGCCTGCGGGCCAGAATTGGCAAGTCGGCACCCTGTTAATCCCGCATGCCATTGGCTTTTATTTGCTTTTTGGCTTCACCGCCGTTTGGTGGGCTGCGCCGGTGTATGCGTCCATGTCTGATTTGATCGCTCCACACCGCCGCGCCTCGGGACTGGCCGTGTTCAATCTGGGTTTGATCATGTTTGGCGGCGGCATCGGTCCCGTGGCCATCGGTTTGTTGAGTGATTATTTGGTTCCGGTGTTTGGTAACGAAGCACTGCGCTGGTCCTTAGCGGCCAGCACGGGCATTTGCTTTGCCATCGGCACTTGTTACTTCTTGTGGGCCGTTAAGCCCTACGGCCAGGAGCAACCGCTTGCCGACAAGCGTGACCTTTGAAGTCTGTTCAAAGCTTGATTGAAGCCTGTTTGAAGCATGAAGACTGAAAACCTGCCCGTGCCCACCCGGCCCGGGTACATCTTGGCCATGCTCACGCTGATGTCAGCCCTGGCCTTTATGGACCGACAAATCCTGTCGGTGGTCATTCAGCCAGTCAAGCAGGAGTTTGGTTTGTCCGACCTGCAAATCGGCTTGGTCACTGGCCTGGGTTTTGCGCTGACCTTTGGCGTGCTGGGGGTGCCTTTGGGCCGCTTGGCCGACCGCCGTGAACGCCGCAGCCTGATTGCGTTTTGCCGGGGTTTGGGCGGTGTACTGGGTTTGATGGGCGGCGCATCGGTGGGTTTTTTGTCGCTCATGTTCAGCCGGGCCGGGGGGGCGGTCAGCGACGCCGGGGGCACGCCCGCCTCCATGTCCATGTTGGCCGACATCTATCCAGCGGCCCAGCGCGCGCGGGCCATGAGCGTGCTGGGTGCCGGGGCCAGTTTGGGGGCCTTGATGGCGTTGGTGCTGGGCTCGTGGCTGGCGCAACACCATGGTTGGCGCTTCACCTTGGCCGTGATTGGTACGGCATCCTTGCTGTTGGCACTGGTGTTGCGATGGACGGTGCGCGAACCGGTTCGCAGTGGGCTCGGTTCTGCGGGGTATGCAAGCTCGCAGAGCGCTGATTCAGTGTCCCTGCATGTCGCAGACTTACAAACAGCGCCGAGTGGGGCAGACATACAGACAGCCCCGCGTGGGGCGGACTTACCAACAGCCCCGAGTGGGGCTGTGGCCGCCATTTGGGCCGAGCCCTTTACCCGCTGGTCCATTCTGGGGGCTGCTTTGGCTTTGCTTTCGGCCTATTCGTTCGGCACCTGGAACAACGCCTTGATGGTCCGCCACCATGGCTTGAGCTTGCAGCACGCGGGCTGGATTTCTGGCGGTGCAGCCTTGATGTCGCTGGCCGGTGGGTTGATGGCCGGGGCCCTGACCGACCGTCTGGTGCGGCGTGACCTGCGCTGGCAGATGAGGGTGCCGGTGCTGGGCCTGGGCCTGGCCCTGGTGTTTGGCGTGGCCTATTTGTTGTTGCCCTCGGGGGCTTTGGTGCCAGCGTCTGTATTGGTGTGGATTTTTTCGTTTTTTCTGCCCTGGTGGGCGGCCCCCACTTATGCCGCCATGAGCCTGGTGGTGCCCAGCCACCGCCGCGCCACGGCCAATGCCATGGTGCTGCTGGCGGGGGCCATTGTGGGCAATGGCATGGGGGCCATTTTGACGGGCTGGTTCAGCGACCTGTTGAGCACACGCTTTGGCGACGACGGTTTGCGCTACGCCCTGCTGGGCATGTCCAGCATGATGCTGCCAGCCATGTTTGCCTTTGGCCGCGCCATGCGTGCCTACCCCACGGCTTACCGCAAAGCCAGCCAAACCCAAGCCAAGCCACATCCAGTTTAGCCCGATCAACCCGCGCCAGACCAACCCCAGAGCCACGTGCCATGAACTCTCAAATGCACCCCTTGCAGCAACCGGTCGCCTTGCAGTGGAAGATGATTTATTTGGCCCGGCGCAACCCGGCGCTGGCCGAGGGCGACTTTGCCCAAGCCTGGCGCGAGCATTCGGCGCTGGGG
>CAMDXR010000350.1 GCA_945877725.1 Limnohabitans sp. Rim8 | reverse complement strand
CTTTAAAAACGGCTCCGACCTGATCATGACCGCCTTTGCCGGTACGGCTGGTGTTTTCTTTGTCATGGCCAGCTTGGCCAGCACCATCAAGCGTGATATTTCCGGCATGTCCAAATGGCTTTTTGTGGGCGCATTGGCCATCATGATCGGTGGCATCGTCAACGTTTTTATCGGCTCCACCGTGGGCATGATGGTGATCTCGGTCATGGCCATCGGCATCTTCAGCGCCTACATGTTGTACGACCTGAAGCAAATCATTGACGGCGGTGAAACCAATTACATCAGCGCCACTTTGGCTTTGTACTTGGACATTTTCAACGTGTTCCAAAGTCTGCTGGCCTTGTTGGGCATCATGGGCGGCGAGCGCGACTGATTCAGCTCAGTTAATTCAGCTCCCAAGCCCCAGGGTTTGCAGCTGACAAAAAGGCTCCCTCGGGAGCCTTTTTTGCGATTAAGCCGTCCTGAAAATGGGTCAAATTGCCATTCAAGCCAGCTCAAACATGGCCATGCTTTCGACGTGGGCCGTGTGGGCAAACATGTTGATCACGCCCGCACTCACGCATCGGTAGCCCGCACGGTGCACCAAAATACCCGCGTCACGGGCCAGCGTGGCCGGGTTGCAGCTGACATACACAATGCGCCTAGGTGGCGTCCAACCCTGACGCAGCGCGGGGTCTTCGTGCAATTCGGCCAGCGCTTTGACCAAGGCAAAGGCCCCCTCACGGGGGGGGTCCACCAGCCATTTGTCGGCGGCACCATCGGCCACCAGCATGGCGGGCGTCATCTCAAACAGGTTACGTGCGACAAATTGGGTCGGGGCCAAGCTTTGGCCCTCGGCTCGCATGGCCTGGTTGAGCGCGTAGTTGTCGCGTGAGCGGGCCACCAAGGTCTCAGCGCCCTCAATGCCCAAGACCTCGGCCGCTTGCGTGGCGATGGGCAAGGTGAAATTGCCCAAACCGCAAAACCAGTCGATCACCCGTTCGCCCTTATTCGCTTGCAGCAAGCGCAAGGCACGGGCCACCAGGACGCGGTTAATGAACGGGTTGACTTGGGTGAAGTCGGTTGGCCTGAAGGGCATGGTGATGCCAAAGTCGGGCAGTCCATAGCCAAGTTGGGGCCCCCCTTCGTCGAGCAAATGCACGGTGTCCGGCCCCTTGGGCTGCAACCACCACTGCACATTTTGCGCAGCTGCAAACGTGCGCAACAAAGCTTTGTCAGCATCGCTCAGAGGCTCCAGATGGCGCAATACCAGCGCAGTGACGGTGTCGCCGCAAGCCAACTCCAGTTGAGGCAAGGTTTCGCGGGCCGCCATTTGGCCAATCAACTCACGCAGCGGCAACAACATGCGGCTGACATGCGGGGGCAAAACGGGGCACACCTTCATGTCGGCGATGTAGCGGCTTTTGCGCTCATGAAAGCCAATCAGCACCTCGCCCTTTTTAATCACGTAGCGCACCGACAAGCGCGCCCGATAACGGTAGCCCCAAGTGGGCCCCTCGATCGGTCGCAACAAGGTTTCGGTTTTGACTTTGCCCAAGTGCCACAAGTTGTCTTCGAGCACCCTTTGCTTCACGGCCACTTGGGCCGAGGCCTCTAAGTGCTGCATCTTGCAGCCGCCACAAGAGCCTGTGTGCAGCCCGAAATGCGGGCAACCGGGGCGCACACGCTGAGAGGATTCGTGGTGAATTTGGGTCACCGTGCCCTGCTCCCAATTGTTCTTTTTCCGGTTCACCTGCACCGAAACCAGCTCAAAGGGCAAAGCCCCCTCGATAAAAACCACCTTGCCATCGGGACGGCGCGCGATGCCTTGGGCATCCATATCAAGGGACCCCACACGTAACCAGCCCTCGGGCAGGTCGGCACTGGAATGGCTGTCTTCGTCGGCGTGGGATTGGGAAAGGGAAATATCGGGATCGCTCATGACTTGATTGTCTCAGGGTGTGGGGGCACAACGGGCCAGGGGGTCAACACCCGGCGCGTCTGTGTTCAGTTCCAGGCTTGCAGGTATTCCTGCCAATGGGT
The DNA here is from genome assembly GCA_945877725.1 of Limnohabitans sp. Rim8. Classification (GTDB taxonomy): domain Bacteria; phylum Pseudomonadota; class Gammaproteobacteria; order Burkholderiales; family Burkholderiaceae_C; genus Limnohabitans_A. Next base: position 1,301 of record CAMDXR010000350.1, on the reverse strand, counting down.
TTCTTGCGCCGACAAGGCGGCCAGGTTGTCTTTGACGAAACTGATTTCAGTCGCATATTCCACCTCGGTCAACCCGCCGCGCATTTTTTGAAAGCGGCAATAAAGGAGGTAGGTGTTCATCACATCCGTTTCGCAATAGCGCCGGATGTCTTCGGTTTTGCCAGCTAAAAACTCCCCGTAAACCTGCCCGCCGTCCATGCCCAACTTACCTGGAAAGCCACAAAGTTTGGCCATGGCATCCATAGGTGCGTTGTTGCGGGGGGTGTATTTGGCCAATAAATCCATCAAATCCAGGTGCCGCAAGTGGTACCTAGAAATGTAGTTGTTCCACTTGAACTCGCGGTCGCTGGCATTACCGCCCTCGCCCATGTCCCAATATTTGTCAGCCACAACGCCGTGTTGCAGGCCACGGTAATGCAGCACGGGCAGATCAAAGCCACTGCCGTTCCAGCTGACCAATTGGGGTTCGTGCTTTTCGATGGCGTTGAAAAATGTCTGAATGATGCGGCCTTCGCTCAGCCCATCTCGGTCCACAAAGGAGTGGATGCGCAGCCCTTCGGCGTTGCGAAAAACGCAGCTGATCACCAAAACACGCTGCAAATACAGGGGCATGAAGTCGCTTTTGCCCTGCTCAGCCCGCTCGGCCTGCCACTGGGCATGGACTTCCACATCGGTTAATTCCGGGGAGCCCGGGTTCAGGCGACGCCACCCTGCGATGTCGGGCAGTGACTCGATGTCAAAAACCAGGACGGGCCAAGGCATTGGCTGAACGGCTCAGCGTGCGGGCAAAAGTTTGGCGGGATCGACCGGTTTGCCTTGTCGGCGCACCTCGAAATGCAGCTTGACCCGGTCCGAATCGGTTTTGCCCATTTCTGCGATCTTTTGCCCTTTACGGACCTTCTGATCCTCTTTGACCAACAAAGACTGGTTATGGGCATAAGCCGTCAAGTAGACACTGTTGTGTTTCAGGATGATCAGGTTGCCATAGCCGCGCAAGCCAGCCCCGGCGTAAACCACCTGACCGTCAGCAGCTGCGATGACAGGGTCGCCAGCGGCACCCGAAATATCAAGGCCTTTGTTTTTGACTTCGTCAAAACCGCCAATCAAGCTTCCGTTGGCGGGCCAAATGAAGGCCAGGCCTTCGTCTCCGGGGGCTGGGTTGGCCGCAGCCGTTGTTTCGGGCTTGGCAGGTGCAGGGTTGGCCCCCGGTGTAATGGGGCGAACCACCACGCCCGAAGCTTCCACCGAAGCACCTGGCGGCAACACGCGCAGCACTTGGCCCACTTCGATCACATCGGGAT
>CAMDXR010000349.1 GCA_945877725.1 Limnohabitans sp. Rim8 | reverse complement strand
AGTCCATCAGGGCTTCACCCAGCACAAAAATCGGCACAGTCATATCTAACTTCAAGTGGGGAATGGGTTAAGTTTTATTTCTTTAAAAGGTGTTTGCGCCGAACAACATCGATCCAAACGGCCACGATGACCACCGCACCAATCGCCATCATTTGTTTGAATTGCGAGACCTCCATCAGGTTCATGCCGTTACGGATCATGGTGATCAGCACGGCGCCCAGCAGGCTGCCCCAAATGCTGCCGCGCCCACCGAATAGCGAGGTGCCACCCAAAATGACAGCAGCAATCGCGTCCAGCTCGAACATTTGCGCCATTTTGCCGCTGGACGAGTCCATGCGGGCCATCAACACAATGGCCCCCAGCGCGCAGCACAGGCCAGAAATCACATAGACCCCCAGTTTGTACCAACGGATGTTGATGCCGACTTGGCGAGCCCCCATTTCGTTGGAGCCCATGGCGTAAACGTAGCGGCCAATTTTGGTGCTCGACAAAACGAAGGCCATCACCACAAAGAAGACGCCCGTGATCAGGGTCGGCATGGGGACACCCAAGACATCGCCGTAACCAATAAAGGGCAGGGGGTCGGGCAGACCCGCGTTGTCAAAGCCGCCTGTTAAATCAAACGCCAGACCGCGCCAAAGCGTCAGGCCGCCCAGCGTCACAATGAAAGCGGGGATGCCGACAAAGGCGACCAAGTAACCGTTGAAAAGACCCACTGCGGCCCCGATGGCCAACGCGGCCAGCATGGCCAAATAAGGGTCCACGCCGATTTTGATCATCATGTGACCGGCCACGGCACCCGCCAGCGCGGTCAGTGCGCCCACCGCCAAATCCACGCCCCCCGTGAGAATGACAAAGGTTTGCCCACCCGCCAGCAACGCAATCACCGAGGCTTGCACCAAGATGTTGGACAGGTTGCCCGTGGTCAAAAAATAGGGTGATGCAAAGCTGAGCAAAACGCCCAAAACAAGCACGGCCACCAGCGCGCCGTACCACTCTTGTCGGGTGATGGATTTCATGAATATCTTTGTCTGTCAAATGACCACCAAACGGTGGCCGGAGCTGCGGGCCAGCGAACCTGGCCCGCACGCGAGGCGATTACTTGGCCTTGACCTTCATGAACTGGCCCACGCCGGAATCGGCAGCAAACTTGTCCACGTTGGCGGGCAGCACCAAGAACGAACCCGTGTCGATACGGGCTTCTACTTTTTTGCCTTGGGCTGCAGCGATGGCGGTTTCAACGCCCACTTGGCCGATTTTGGCCAGCATTTGCGCGGCATTGGCTTGTTGCCAGCCTTGCTTCATCATGTCCAAACCACCAGGGGAACCGTCAAAACCAGCAATCTTCACGTCACCAGGTTTTTTGCCAGCGGCCATGAGTGCGGCCTTGGCTCCCAATGCACCACCGTCCCAGGCGCAGGCAATGACCTTGGCCGTGGGGTTGGCGCGCAAAGCGGCTTCCACACCGTTTTGGGCCATGGTTTGGTCCCAAGTGGTGGCCACTTCCACAATTTTGACGTTTTTGCGGACTGCATTCAACGCATCCACAAAGCCTTTTTTGCGCTCTTGGCCTGTCGTCTGGCCTTGGTCTCCGGTGACGTAAATCACGGTGTCACCGTCTTTGATCTCACCCGCTGCCCATGTGCCCTGAACATTGGCGGCTTTGATGTTGTCGGTGGCGACATAAGAGGTGATTTTGGCACCGGTGATGCCCGTGTCCACGGCCACCACCACAATGCCTGCGGCCAGTGCTTTGTTGATGGCCGGGGCGATGCCTGCGGAATCTACTGGGGCAATGGCAATTGCATTCACTTTGCGGGTGATCATGTCCTCCACGATCGCCAATTGGCGTGACAACTCACCTTTGTCGGCTGCCAACTCAATGAACTTGACTCCTTTGGTCTGGCCCGCTTTCTTGGCGCCGCCGTTGATCAGGGTCCAACCCTCGTTGGTGTTGCCGTTGGTGATGTAGGCCACCGTCACGTCCGCGGCCATGGCCGTGGTGAACAAAGTGGCGGCGGCGACAGCGATGGCCAGTTGGCCGAAAGTGCGTTTGGTAATCATGTTTTTATCTCTCCGTTGTTGATAGGCGATCGGGTCAGAAAACTTTTTGCTGACGGTTGAATTGGAATCGAAAAACCCGACTAAGTAAACCTAGTAGTTTTACTAATGCGGAATTTTTCGAAATCATTCATGCTTCAGTCATTCATTGTGAAAGTGGCCTTCATGTCCTTATCCGCACCTGCATCCGTACTTGAAATCAAACAACTGACCAAGCATTACGGGGGCGTCAAAGCCCTGACCGATGCCCAATTTCGCCTTTTGCCCGGCGAGCACGCCGCCATCGTGGGCGACAACGGGGCTGGCAAAAGCACCTTTGTGCGGTTGATCACCGGGGTGGAGCAGCCCAATTCGGGTGACATTCTGTTGGATGGGCAAAAGGTGAGTTTTGACTCTCCACTCGATGCCCGAGAGCAGGGCATAGAGACCGTGTACCAGACCCTGGCACTGGCAGAAGACCTGGATGTGCCTGCCAATATTTTTTTGGGCCGCGAGATCACCCGGCTCAATTTGGGGCCCTTGTCCATCCTGAACCACAAGGCCATGCGTGAAAAGTCGGCCGCCATGCTGGCCACGACAGGCGTCAAGATTCAGGACATGTCCGAGAGTTTGCGGGGCATGTCGGGTGGGCAGCGTCAATGCGTGGCCATTGCCCGTGCCGCTGGTTTTGCCAAAAAACTGATCATCCTGGACGAACCCACGGCCGCATTGGGTGTGCAGGAAACCGCCCGGGTGGAAGAAATCATCAAGGGGCTTAAAAAGCAGGGCATTCCGCTCATCATCATCAGCCACAATCTGCGCCAGGTGTTTGACTTGGTGGACCGTATCTGGGTGTTCCGTCAGGGCCGGATCATCTGCAGCCGACTGAGGCGAGAAACCAACCCCGAAGAAATTGTGGGCTTGATCACGGGCGCCATTGATCCGGCCAGCCTAAAAACACAAGAGGCGGTCGCATGCTGAAAGGTCTGGACCCGCTTCTCACGCCGGAGTTGTTGTTGCATTTGTGTGCCATGGGCCATGGTGAATGGGTGGCCGTGGTGGACGCCAACTTCACCGCTGACTTTTTGAGTCATGGCAAACCCGTGGTGCGCCTGCCCGGCAACAATTTAGAGCGGGTTAGCCGCGCCGTGCTGTCGGTATTTCCCTTGGCCACCGATGTCGCCTTGCCCGCAGCCTTCATGCATGCTTGTCATTCGGCACCCGACTATCGAACCCCGGCACAACAGGCGGTGGTGGATCTGGTGGTCGCCGAAGGCTTTCGGGCG
>CAMDXR010000348.1 GCA_945877725.1 Limnohabitans sp. Rim8 | reverse complement strand
CACCTGAAGTCGCAGTCGAGCGGACACTGCCTGTGGCATAACTGTTAATGACCGAGCCATTAGAGTTGCTTCCCACCAGCCCGCCAACGCTAGTTTGGCCCACGATGCTGCCCCCCTGAAGACCCACGTTTCGAACAGTAGACGACGTTATCGTGCCAAAAAGGCCCACGTCGTTAGTACTTTGGCGGTTAATCGTCAAGTCAGAAATGGCGTGCCCCAGGCCATCGAAAGTGCCCGTGAACGCGGTGGTGGCATTACCAATCGGCAAAAAACCCTCATTGCTTCCTGCATTGGTGTTCCAGCCGCTGGTGGCTGCGGCATCTATATCAGCACCCAACACATACTTGCCAGCTAAAGCACCGCTGATGCCCTGCAAATCGGTGCTGGTTGTGCTGCCTGCTGCGCCCAGGGCAGTGATGACGGTATAGGTTGCCACAACACCGTCAGACCCGAGCTTGGCGCTGAAGTTTGGCCCGGCAGGCAAGTTAACTTGCGCCCTATTTTTTAAGTGGTAATTGCTGGGGTTACCCGCAGCCACGGCCCCTTGCCCGTATTCCAGGGCCAGGCTGGCTGTGCCTGTGGCATTGAGGTTGGCGTTGATGTTGATGTTGTTAAGTGCGTTGAGCGTGAGCTGGTTGGCTGCCCAGCTCACCGCTTCGTTCACGTTCACATCGCCAGTGGTGCCAGTGGTGCCATTGGTGCTCTGGATGGTGACATTGCCCCCGCCCAAGTTGTCGCTGAGGGTGGTGCCGGTGATGTCGCCCCCGGTGGCGGCGATGGTGAAGTCAACTGGGTCGATCAGCCAAGTGCCGCTGCGCCCAGGGCTGGCCCCAGCAGTGGTGATTTTGGCCCCGTCTGCCACCTTGACTTGCGCTGCGCTGGTTTCAATGAAGCCGCCATGAAGAGGTTTACCGCCGCTGCCTGCCTTATTGCCGCTGGGTGCACTGGCATCCAGCGTGCCCCCCACCAGGGTGGTGCCTGCTGCCATGCCCCCCAACAACACAATGGTGCCGTCACGTTGCTCCACAGTACGGGCCTCAATGACACCCGTGTTGTTAACTACACTGGCCAGCAAACTGTCTTTGGCCCCGGCGCTCAAGAGCACGGTGCCGCCATCGGCTTGTATGAGTTGTCGGTTCTCAGCCAAGTTGTTCAGGGTGCTTTGGTCGATTTGCAATTTCAGCAAGCTGTTGCCAGCAAAACTCAGGGTGGCGGCACTGCCCGCCCCCAAAGCCACGGTGCCCAAGTGGGCGCTGATGTGCCCGGTGTTGCTGACGGTGTTGCCAAGCAGGGCCACGTAGCCGCCGTTGTTGGCCGTGATGCTGCCTTGGTTAACGACACTGCCGGTGCCCGATGTTGCGTTTGAGCCGCCAAACCGGCGGGTGTTGCTGCCCAGGCTGGCGTCGCTCAGGTCCAGGGTAGACGCCACCAAGCCGCCCACGTTGACTTGTGCGCCTGCGCCAAAGAGCACGCCGTTGGGGTTGATCAGGTAAACCTGTCCGTTGGCATTGATCTGGCCCATGATTTTGCTGCCCTGGGTGTCAGAGATGCGGTTGACCGCAATGGCACTGGCAGAGGGTTGGATAAAGTTGACCTTTTCTTGGGCTGCGACGTTAAAGCTTTGCCAGTTCAGGGCAAGGTGAGGGCTGTTTTGGATGATGGTGGTGGTCTTGGCACCTGAAGTTTGCGTGACACTGCCAGCCCCCGAGATCACTTGCGCACCTTGAGGCCCCGCTTGCGCCAGCGGGGCAAATGACAAAGCCAATGCACTGGCCAATGTGGTGGCTGCGGCCAAGCGGGCGCTGCGCCCTGGCTTGCCGCTGCTGCGGGCGTTTTCGGCCACGGGGACCCAGGCACCGAGCACTTGACTCCAAACGAGTCTGAAAATTCGGTTCATGCTGGCGTGGCTGTCCATAAGGGTTCCTGAAAGACTTGTTTCGAGTTGTCATTGATCGCTGACATTCGTGTCAGCTATTTTTTTTAAAAATTATTATTTATAATTAATTATCTAGATAATATAACTGTATAAATAATGTTTATTTATGTTCGTTTAAACAAACATGTAAACAGTTGTTTTCATTGCTGCTAGTCAAAAATAGCTGTTCCAACATCGATCCATTCGCAGCGGACCGGATGGATTGATCTGCTTTTATTTGCTCACCCAAGCCCCCAACCCGCTAGGATGTCGGCATGAAAATAATCTCGATGTTGCCCTGGGCCGATTGGTTGGCGCTGATCTCTTTCTTCGGTTTGTGGGTGGGTTATGCGTGGGTGGCCAAGGTGCGGGGGCTGCATGAACACAGCCTGATTGCCACCACCAACCTGTACCGTATCAAGTGGATGCTGCAAGCCACCACCCGCGACCCCCGCATGCTGGACGGGCTGATCACACAAAACTTGTCCCAGACACCGTCGTTTTTTTCCTCCACCACGATCATCATCATTGGTGGTTTGTTTGCCCTTTTGGGCACCACCGACAAAGCCGCCGAGTTGGTGCGCGAGATTCCGTTTGCCCAGCCCACACCCATGCTGGTGTTCGAGTTCAAGGTGTTGGTACTGGTGGGGATTTTTGTCTATGCGTTCTTTAGGTTTTCTTGGTCTTTGCGCCAATACACCTTTGTGGCCTTGGTGATTGGGGCCATGCCGCCGCACGAAGAATATTTGTCAGGACGGCAAGATCGCCAAAAAATGGCCGAGCGGGCAGGGCGTTTGGTCGGGGCTGCGGCCGAGACTTTCAACGATGGTTTGAGGGCTTATTACTTCTCTTTTGCGGCCATGGCCTGGTTTTTCTCCCCGCTTGCCTTGGTCATGGCCACGGCCTTGGTGGTGTTGATTCTTTACGGCCGCGAGTTCAAGTCGGATGTGTTGCAGGTGCTGCGCGACTGAATCTGCAAACCTTGGGCCGCAGGGGCAGCCGCCCACAGATAAGCATGCCTTTTGCCGCAGGGTGACCTTCTACAATCACTGTCTATGTTTGTTCATCTGCGCCTTCACTCCGAATTTTCAGTCGTTGACTCCACCTGCCGCATTGACGATGTCGTCAAGATTGCGGCCCGCGATGTTCAACCGGCTTTGGCCATTACCGACCTGAACAACCTGTTTGGCACCATCAAGTTTTACAAAGAGGGCCGGGCTAAAGGTGTTAAACCCCTGATTGGTGCAGAAATCAACCTAGAGGGTTTGGGCGGCGACCTGGCCGCCACAAGCCGCGTGGTGCTTTTGGTGCAAAACCACCAGGGTTATTTAAATTTGTGCGAGTTGTTGGCCCGGGGCTGGACCCACAACATTGTTAAATCTGTGGCGGTGGTCAAGCTGGCCTGGCTCAAGGAATTGTCCGATGG
>CAMDXR010000347.1 GCA_945877725.1 Limnohabitans sp. Rim8 | reverse complement strand
ATAACTGCCCGCAGCAGCCTCAAAGCTGGCGTGCACTTCCCAATAATCGCGACTGATGAACTTGCGAATTTGCTCTTCGCGCTCCACCACCACGGCCAGTGTGGGGGTCTGCACACGGCCCACCGTGGTCAAAAAGAAACCGCCATCGCGTGAGTTAAAGGCCGTCATGGCACGGGTGCCATTGATACCCACCAGCCAATCGGCCTCAGAACGGCTGCGTGCCGCGTCGGCCAGGCCCTGCATCTGCTGGTTGCTGCGCAAGTGATCAAAGCCATCGCGAATCGCCTGCGGCGTCATCGACTGCAGCCACAAGCGCTGCACGGGTTTGTCCAGCGTTTTGGTGCCCCCGGCATATTGTTCGATCAAGCGGAAGATCAATTCCCCCTCACGCCCCGCGTCACAGGCATTAATAAGAGCGCTCACATCTTTGCGCTTGGCCTGCCGGACCACCGCAGTCAAACGGCTCTTGGTCTTGTCCACGGGCTTCAGGTCAAAGTGCGGGGGAATCACCGGCAGGTTGGCAAAACTCCACTTGCCGCGCTTCACGTCGTATTGCTCCGGGGCCTGGATCTCCACCAAATGGCCGACGGCACTGGTCACGACATATTTGTCATTCTCAAAATGGTCGTCGTGCTTTTCGAACTTGCCCGAGGTTGGCGTCAAGGCCTTGACGATGTCTTGCGCCACCGAGGGCTTCTCGGCAATCACCAATGTTTTATTTAGAACGTCGTTTTTCATTTCATTACAATCCCGTTGTCTCGCGTGTGCGTACGCGCCCGGGCGCGCTCACGCGCACGCCCACATGAATTCACCATAACAAATTTTTAAAGCCGTGGCCAAAACTTCTGTTTCTTCCTCCAAGCCATCTTCCGCCAGCGCCACTGGCAAGCGCATTCAGGTGCGCCGCTCCGGCGTGCATGGCAAAGGCGTTTTTGCCCTGCAAGACATCGCCGAGGGTGAAACCCTGATCGAGTACGTGGGCGAGGTCATCAGCTGGGACGAAGCGCAAGATCGCCACCCACACGACGAGAACGACCCGAACCACACCTTTTACTTCCACGTCAACGAAGACCGGGTGATCGACGCGCTGTTTGGCGGCAACTCTTCGCGCTGGATCAACCACAGCTGCAACCCGAACTGCGAAGCCGACGAAGAAAACGACCGTATTTTCATCAAAGCCATCCGCAATATCAAAGCCGGTGAAGAACTGAACTACGATTACGGCCTGATCATTGACGAGCCCTATACCAAGAAGCTGAAGGCCGAATACCCTTGCTGGTGCGGCAGCAAAAATTGCCGTGGCACCCTGCTGTCACCCAAAGAGCGCAAAGACACCCCCAAAATTCCAAGCCAGAAAAAAGCCGCCAAGAAAGCCGATTCCTCGAAGAAGCTGACCCAGCCAAAGAAGAAAGCGAAATCCGAAAAGCTGGCGAAGGCGGACAAGAAGGCGAAATCCGAAATGGCGAATACGACTGGCAAGAAAGAAAAGTTGCCCAAAACTGCACCCAAGGCGAAAGCTGGCAAAGATGCCAAGCCGAAGAAAGCGTCTGCCAAAAAGCGTTGAATCCAAAGGGTTCATGGCCAACCGCCCAAAGTGCCCCTTCCCTCCTGCCTACATTCGCGAGCAGGGGCTCGCTTCCACGAAGAGATGCTTTAAGCCATGATCACGATCACCCCCTGGCCTGCTGAGGCGATCTGGCAACAGATTTACCCCCTGTTGCCCGACTTCACGGTCGAGGTGCTGCCCGAGATCGATTCCAGCAACAGCGAACTGATGCGCCGGGCCAGGGCGGGCCAGCACGAACCCACTTTGTTGGTGGCCGAGCGTCAAACCGCTGGCCGTGGCCGCATGGGGCGTGTTTGGCAAAGCCAACCCGGTGATTCGCTCACCTTTTCCATCAGCCTGCCCTTGGCACCCCGCGATTGGTCCGGTCTATCGCTGGCCGTGGGCCTGAGCCTGGCCGAAAGTCTGCACCCCGACGTGGGCCTGAAGTGGCCCAACGATTTGTGGCTACAAGACCGCAAGCTGGGCGGCATTTTGGTTGAAGCGGCCAGCATGGGCGGTCGCAGCCAAGTGGTGGTGGGGGTGGGCCTGAACATTCGCCCGTGCCCTGCCGATGGCTTGAACACCCCCCCTGCGGCCCTCACCGAGTGCTTGCCCGATTTGACCGCTCCAGCTTGTTTGGCCCGCGTGGTGGCCCCGTTGATTGAGGTGCTGCTGGCTTTTGAAAGCCAAGGCTTCGTCCCCTTGCAAAAACGCTTTGAAGTACGCGATGTGCTCAAAGACCGTCGCGTTCACACCAGTGACGGCTTGGTGGGTGTGGCCCTAGGGGTCGGTGCCAACGGTGCTTTCAGGTTACAAACCGAAACGGGCGTACAAGAGATCACCAGCGCTGAAGTCAGCGTTCGCCCCTTTTTAGAGGAAAACAAGCCATGTTGATGCGCGGGTTCGTCGTTCTATTGCTGCTCTTGAATGCGGCCGCGTTGGCTTGGCAGTGGGAACTGTTTGCACCTTGGGGATGGGCACCTCAGAGCGCTCGCGAGCCTGAGAGGGTATTGAATCAAATTCGCCCGGAAACCATTCGCATCGAAACGCCGGCGGTCACCGCAAAACGTTTGGCCGATGAAGCCGCCCAAGCTGAGAAATTGGCAGCCGACGCGACTGCCACCACTACGGCGACAGGCCCCGCAACCGCCTCTGCAGAGGCCAATTCGGCCACCGCACTTGCGCCCACGTCAGCCGCCAGCCCCAAAACTGGCACACCAAGCGCACCCATCAATGCTTCTGCTTTGAAGCCCCCTGCCACCGTTCCTGCTGACAATGCCAGCAAACCGGCAAAGGTCAGCTCCCCTTAAAATTGCCTTCTATTGGAGCCTTCCCCCATGAGTCTGAAACTTTATTTTGCCCCCGGTGCCTGTTCTTTTGTGCCCCATGTGTTGCTCGAAATGAGCGGGTCCGCTTTTGAGCCCAGCATGGTCAAACTGCACAAAGGTGAGCAAAACAGCGACGAATACAAAGCCATCAATCCGCGTGGACAAGTGCCTGTTTTGGTCAACGATGGCCAGCCCATCACGCAAATTGTGGCCATCGTGCTGCACCTGGACCAAATCTTCCCGCAAGCAGGCTTCTTGCCCACCGAGCCCCTGACCCGAGCTCAAGCCCTGTCCACATTGGCCTGGATGAACAACACCGTGCACCCAACGTTCACGCACATCTTCATGCCGCAAAAGTTTTCGGATCTGCCCGATGTGCAAGCAGCGCTCAAGCCCTACAACACACAACTGTTCCGGGGCATGCTGGGTGAACTGCAAAACTTGGTGAAGGCTGCCGCAGCCAAAGGCCAGGCCTGGTT
>CAMDXR010000346.1 GCA_945877725.1 Limnohabitans sp. Rim8 | reverse complement strand
CGATTACGAGGTAGCGATTGGCACCTTCAAAGGCGCAGTCAACCCGATGATCAAGAATTTTGTGCAACTGCCTGCTTGGTTGGACGCGCAGCCCCATTTGCAAGGCGAAGACGCTAAAAAGACCAAAGTGGCGATGTTTTGTACGGGTGGCATTCGGTGCGAAAAATCCACCGCGCTCATGAAAATGCGGGGCTTCGACGAGGTGTATCACCTGGAGGGCGGCATTCTGAAATATTTAGAAGAGATTCCACCCGAGCAAAGCACCTGGGAGGGCGAGTGTTTTGTGTTTGACGAACGCGTGAGTGTGGGCCACGGTCTGGGCGTGGGCAACCACGATTTGTGCCGTTCATGCCGCTGGCCCCTGAGCGAACAAGACAAGTTGTCCCCGCACTATGTCAAAGGCGTGAGCTGCGCTTATTGCCACGACCAGCGCACCCCTGAGCAAAAAGAAAAGTTGGCCGAACGCCAGCGTCAGGTCGAACTGGCCGAATCGCGGGGTGAGGTGCATGTAGGCGCCAAAATGCCCAGCCACGAGGGCTACTGAACCCTGCGGCCTGATTTGAATGAGCGATTTCATCCCCTTTGTGCAAGAACTGCTGGAGGATCTGGGCACGGTGTCGGCCCGGCGCATGTTTGGCGGTCATGGGCTTTACCACGAGGGTTTGATGTTCGCCATCGTGATGAACCAACAGCTGTTTCTGAAGGTGGACGAGCACAACCGAGGCGATTTCGAGGCCTTGGGACTGACGCCTTTTACTTACGAGGCGAAAGGAAAGTCGGTGGCACTTTCCTATTGGACCGCGCCAGATGCAATTTTTGACCACCCCCAAGACGCCGTGCGTTGGGCCCGTTCGGCTTGGGATGCCGCATGGCGCGGCCATTTAGCCAAAGCGCAGGCCAACGAAAAGGCCAAAGCCAAACGCGCCCGGATTAAGCGACTTTAATCTCAAGCCTTGCCTAAGCCTTGCCTCAAAGGCTGGTCAAAAGCATCTCGCGGTATTCGTCTGCCGAGGCAATGCGGGGGTTGGTTTTGTGGCAATGGTCAGCCAAGGCCCCCGTGATCACCGCGTCAAATTGCGCCTCGGCCACGCCCATGGCGGCCAGCCCGGTGGGCAAACCCAGGCGGGCGTTCAGGTCGCGAATGGCCTCTGGAATGTCTGTGCCGCTTTGCAAGCCCATGGCTTGGGCCATGCGGTTCAGGCGGTTTTCTTTTTGCACGGACTCTGCCGCCGCGTTAAACAAAACCACGGAAGGCAAAAACATCGCGTTCAAAGTGCCGTGATGCAAGCGCGGATTGACGCCGCCCAGGCTGTGGCTGAGCGAATGCACGCAGCCCAGGCCTTTTTGGAAAGCCATGGCCCCTTGCATGCTGGCGCTCATCATGTTGAGGCGGGCTTCGCGGTCTTGCCCGTTGGCGGTGGCCCGCTCGATGTTGGCCCAGCCCCGGGCCAAACCGTCCAGCGCAATGCCATCGGCAGGGGGATTAAAAGGCGCGGCCATGAAGGTTTCCATGCAATGCGCCACCGCATCCATGCCCGTGGCGGCGGTCAGCAGCGGGGGCAAGCCGAGCGTCAGTTCGGGGTCGCAAATGGCGGCTTTGGGCACGATGAACCAAGAGTGAAACCCCACTTTGCGCCCATCGTCCAGGATCAGAATAGCCCCTCGGGCAACCTCGCTGCCCGTACCACTGGTGGTGGGCACGGCAATGATGGGGGCCACCCGATCGGTGATCTTGAGCGAGCCGCCCTCAATGGTGGCGTAGGTTTTAAGCGGGCCTTCGTGGCTGACGGCAATGCTCACGCCCTTGGCGCAGTCGATGGCGGAACCTCCGCCCACGGCAATCAGGCCATCGCAAGCGTTCGCCTTGTAAACCGCTGCCGCAGCGCGCACCGCAGATTCAGTGGGGTTGGAGGGCGTTTGGTCAAACACCGTGACCGGCAAATCGGGCAGGGCGTCGAGTGCTTTTTGTAGCACCCCGGCTGCCTTGACGCCTGCGTCGGTGACGATCAGGGGTTTATGAATGCCCACACGCTGGCATTCGGCCTGCAGCAGCTTGATGGCCCCAAAGTCGATCTGAATCTGGGTGATGTAATTGATAAAGGACATGCCGAAAATCTCCAAACTGGGGCCCCATTCGGTCATCGGTGACTGAGTTTCGGGGCAAGGCGTTGTACGATCAGCTGCCATTTTGCTGCACGAATGCACGTTGGTCCTGTCCCGAGTCTGTCCGCCCGTCACGTTGGCAACACCGGGGACGATGCCGGTGGCCAGCCCGTTAAAACTTCTTTGTTTCATGAGCCATCACCACGCCAATCCCCGTTCGCTTTTGAATACCGCCACGCGCAACTTGCTGGACCGGGTGCACCGGGCCGGTCGTCCGCCGATGGCCGTGATGACCCCAGAGCAAGCCCGCGCGTTTTACGACCTGGGTGCGCCCATGCTTGATTTGCAACCCCCGCCCGCTGTAGACCGGGTGGCGGATTTTTTGATCCCGGCCCGCGATGGACACCTTCTATCCGCGCGCTTGTATGCACCGAAAACGGCTAACTTGCCTGTGTTGCTTTACCTACATGGGGGTGGTTTCAGCATCGGTAGCCTGACCACTCACGATGTGTTGTGCCGCCAACTGAGCCGCCTCGGCCATTGCGCCGTGGTCTCGCTGGACTACCGCTTGGCCCCTGAACACCGTTTTCCGACGGCACTACATGACAGTTGGGACGCACTGAATTGGCTTCACCAACACGGCCAAACACTGGGCCTGAATGTGCAGCAGATGGCCATAGGAGGTGACAGCGCTGGGGGCACCCTGAGCGCGGTGTGCGCCCTGATGGCGCGAGATGCGGGTTTGAATTTGCGCCTGCAATTGTTGTTCTACCCGGGCACCACGGCACATCAAGACACGTCATCGCACCGCACTTTTTCGGAAGGGTTCATGCTGGACAAAGCCACGGTGGACTGGTTTTTTGGCAACTACATCGACAAAACCGAGCGTGACGACTGGCGTTTTGCGCCGCTGAACGCCCCGGATCATTCTGGCTTGGCCCCCGCCTGGATCGGGTTGGCCGAATGTGACCCCCTGGTGGATGAAGGGGTGCAATACGCCGACACCTTGCGCATGGCCGGGGTGGCGGTGGACCTGGAAATTTATAAGGGCGTGGTGCATGGCTTCATCACTATGGGCCGCGCCATTCCCGACGCCCTGCAAGCCCACGCCGACGCCGCACGCGCCGTGCGAACCGCCTTTGAAGTCACGGATACCCGGTCTGGCCGGGAATGACAAATTCAGGGATGGGGTAGGACAATAAATTATGCTTACCCACACTGTCATACCCGCGAACGCGGGTATCTATCTTTTTT
>CAMDXR010000345.1 GCA_945877725.1 Limnohabitans sp. Rim8 | reverse complement strand
CGCAGCAAAAGGTTTTGGGTGATGTCCCAAGCCTCGGCGTTAAAAGCCTGAACGCCGCCCATGGTGCCGATGCGCCCCGCGTTGCTGAAAAGGATGTCCAGCCCGCCAAAATGCATGGCGGCACTGTCGATGGCGGCGCGCAACTCATCGAGCTGTGTCACGTCGCAATGCGCAAAGTGCAGCTGACCTGCATATTTTTCTTGCAGTTGCTGGCCAACATCGTCCTGCACGTCCGCTGCCACCACTTGGGCGCCTTCTGAAAGAAACAGCTCGGTGGTGGCCAAGCCAATGCCCGAGCAGGCACCCGTGATCACGGCGACTTTGTTTTGCAATCGTTTCATGGAGCGCTCCATCAATCGAAAACGATCACATTGCGAGCGATACCGCCTCGCTGCAGAGCGGAAAAACCGTCGTTGATTTGCTCCAGCTTGAGTCGGTTCGAAACCAACTGGTCGAGTTTCATCCGGCCTTTCATGTGAAATTCCACCAAGCGGGGGATGTCTAGTCGGAAGTGGTTAGAGCCCATCATCGTGCCTTGAATGCGTCGCTCGCGCAGAAAGTCAAAGCCGTGCAGCTCAATCTTTGTGCCCAGCGGAATCATGCCCACAATGGTGGACAAACCGCGAGGACGCAGCATGGCAAATGAAGCTTCGGTCGTGGTCTTCAGACCGATGCACTCGAATGCGTAATGCACACCACCTTGGGTCATCTCGATGATCTTGGCGACCAAGTCCGGGTCTTTGGCATCCATGCCATCTGTGGCGCCAAAAATCTTGGCCATCTCCAGCTTTGTGGGGTCGATGTCGATGGCAATGATCCGGGCTGCGCCAGCCAGATGAGCCGCATGAATCGTGGACAGGCCTACGCCGCCGCAACCCAGCACAGCCACTGTGGTGCCAGGCTCCAGTTGTGCGCTGTGCACCACCGAGCCATAACCCGTGAGAACGCCGCAGCCCAGCAAAGCGGCCAGGTCCAGGGGCATATCTTCTCGAATTTTGACGACGGCGTTCTCGTGCACCAGCATTTGCTCGGCAAAAGTGGAGAGGTTGAGGTACTGATTGAGATGTTCGCCCTTCCAGCGCAGGCGTTTGGCCACGCCGGGCGGCATCTTGACTGCGGTGTTGCTGCAGATGGTTTGGTGACCCGTCACGCAATACTCGCAATGGCCGCAGAACACCGACAAGCAGGTGACCACATGGTCACCGGGCTTGACGTGGGTGACGTCTTCACCCACCGCTTCGACGACACCAGCGGCTTCATGGCCGAGTACGGCGGGCACGGGGGTCGGGTATTTGCCCTCGATGAAATGCAAGTCGCTGTGGCACAGGCCGCTGACACGGGTGCGCACCAACACCTCGTTGCGTTTGGGTTTTTCGATCTCGATGCTCTCGATGGTCATGGGCTGACCTGGGCCATGAAAAACGGCGGCTTTCAATTTATTTGCTCCTTTGGGTTCTGGCTTTTTTCGCTGGGGGTGCGGTGCGCAACTGCACCTTTTTTGGCTGAGACATAGCGGATGCTGGCAGCTTGACCTTTAAGCAATGCATGACCACTTCAAACAGCCAATGGTTGAGGGCGGGGTCGGATAAGGGTAAGTTGTTGACCGGATGAATAATGCTATTGACCAAGTGTCCACTGATGATTTGCAAACCGACGAGCACTTGATTGCGGGCTTGTTCTGAGTTCGGCGTTCTTAATTTGCCGATGATCAAATTAATGTAGTGGGCATGCAGTTTCAAGCCGTTGTCCCGCACGGGTTGCCAGTCAGCACTGTCGTTGATGCTGTATTGCACAGCGGCGCGGATGATGCTTTCGTATTGCCGGTTGGTCTCCACATAATGGTCAACACAGTGGCGCACCGTTTGAGCCAGTGTGAGTTCTTTGATGCTTTTTGGGGTGAGACTGGAGAGAAGATCTGCTTGTAATTTTTTGCTGATGCTTTCAAAGAGGAATTCGAAAAAAGCCTCTTTGTTGCGAAACCTCAAGTAGAAGGAACCCACAGAGCATCCAGCTCGGGCAGAAATTTGCGCAATGGAAATGTCATCAAAAAGTCCGTCGCGTAACAAGTCAAGACCTGCCTGCAGCAATTTTTCATGGGTTTGCTCGGACCTTTGCTGTTTGGCCGGAAAGGCCTTGACCACTGCATCAGTTGCTGTTTTCCCATTTTTGGAAGACTGGAGTCTAGACGGGCCAACGGCAGTCAATGGAAGTGTAGACAAGTGATTCTTTCAACAGCAAAATAAAGAACATGAATTCAGGTTCACAATAATTCTGATGGTCAATTCTTGTCAAGTGCTAGCTTTGAAAACTAGGGGAAAACCATGTGGGATATCCAAGTTGGCTCGCTCATCATGTGTCTCCAAAGCGTTTGAAAGCGACTTCTCTTTCATCAACTTTCTAAAGGGGTCTTCATGCTAAAACTTCTAACGTTGACGGTATTTTTTGGTTTTTTTTCAAATTTGGTCTTGGCGCAAAACTCGCTGAATTGGCCGAGCAAGCCAGTCAGAGTGATCGTTGCGGGCACTGGAGGAAGCGCAACCGACATGGTGGCGCGAATGTTTACAGAGCCTCTTTCTAAATCATTTGGACAAACCTTCATCATTGACAACCGAGCGGGTGCAAACGGCATGATTGCGACCGAGGCTGCAGCGAAGGCCGCGCCCGATCAACATACTTTGCTGGTGACCTACGCTGCCGCCCATGTGGTCAACCCGGTCTTGTTGCCCAAGGTTCCGTACGACGTGCGCAAGGACTTCACGCCTGTTGCTCAAATTGGATCTGGCGGTAATTTATTGGTCGTACCCGCTTCAATGCCGGTCAAAGACTTGTCAGAATTCATTGCGTATGTGAAAGGCAAACCTGCAGGCAGTCTTTCCTACGGCTCTTGGGGGAATGGCTCTGGTGGTCATCTGTCTATGGAGGCGCTACTGCAAAAGACGGGCTTGAAAATGACCCACGTGCCCTACAAAGCCGTCACGGCCAGTCTCACTGACTTGGGGGGTGGCCTGCTGCAAGCTGCTTTTGCGCCAATGGCCACAGTTTCCCCCATGATTCAAGCGGGTCGATTCAAGGCTATCGCGGTCAGCGGTCCGTATCGGGTACCGCAATTGCCCGATGTCCGTACCATGACGGAGCAAGGCGTTCCGTTCGATCTGGAGGCCTATTTCGCTTTTATTGCACCCAGCAGCATGTCTAAAGAGGTGGTTTCCCGTTTGAATCTGGAAATCAACCGATTGCTGTTTGCCCCTGAGATGCAGGAGAAAATTAAATCTTTGGGTTTTTCTGCCATACCGCGTCGCACACCGGAAGAGTTTGCATCCCGAATCGAGAAGGATCTGCAGGAATGGGGTGCAATTGTGA
>CAMDXR010000344.1 GCA_945877725.1 Limnohabitans sp. Rim8 | reverse complement strand
GGTGGCTTTGTAGGTTAAGACCAGTCCCAGGGCGACCAAGGCGTAGATGGAGCCAATGGCAATGCCATTGAGCGCCAGTTGGATCAACTGGGAGGCAGCTTCGCTCATTTGATCGCCCGGTTTTGCATCAGGATCCTTAGGTCAATGTTGGCAAAAAACGTTCCATGCACGAGACCAAAAATAACGTCATGGCTGAATGAAGTTTTATCGTTACACATCCGGTCTGCATCGTCTAGTTAATAAAGTCAATAAATCAAAAATCTAGGGTAAATACGGGTGTTTCATGTGAGGCCTGCTTGCGGTAAAAAACTCAAGCTGCGGCAAGAGATTCAATGACCATGGCGCTGGCAACACCGGCAGCACCGCAAATGGCGATGCAACCCAAACGGACTTGTCGACGCTCCAGTTCATCGAGCAACACGCTGATGAGCGCCGCGCCTGTGCAGCCCATGGCATGGCCTATGGCGATGGCACCGCCATTCACATTTACCCGCGTTGCGTCCAGCGCCATGTCTTCCATGAAGTGCAGTGCCATGGCGGCAAAGCCTTCGTTAATTTCAAACAAGTCAATGTCATGTGTTTGAAGCCCCGCTCTGGCGATTGCCAAACGGGCGGCAGGCACGGTACCGGTCAAGGCCAAACGTCGGTCTGAACCGCAATCGGCCATACCCAAAATGCGGGCGCGAGGCCGCAACTGGTTGCGTGCCAGGGCCTCGCGGCTGCCGATCAATACGGCCGCCGCCGCATCGGCCATGGCGGGCGAGTTGCCCGCGTGGTGGTGGTGTTCAATGGCGCTCAGTTGGAGGTGGCGACAAAGCTGCGCGTCCCAACCCATGTCGCCGCCCTTTGCACCCCATTGGGCAAAAGCAGGCTGCATGCTTGAGAGCGATTCAACGGTGGTGGCAGGCCGAATGTTTTCATCGCGGTCCAGCAAGATCTGGCCTGCGCTGTCGAGCACGGCCACCATGGACGGACCGTTGCCGCGCTTGGCCGCTGCGGCGGCGCGTTGCTGGGAACTGGCGGCGTAACTGTCGAGCATCTGACGGCTGTAACCGCGTTGTGTAGCTATGGCGTCAGCGGCTATGCCAATGGGTACCAAGCCCGCTTGCACTTGCATATCCTGGTCATGCGTGAGCGGGCCTTGGTCACTGCCCATGGGCACGCGCGACATCATCTCGAGGCCGCCCCCAACCGCCAAAGTGTTGCCGTGAAGCGCCTGCAGCGCCGCAAAATTAGCCGCTGACAAGCCAGAAGCGCAGTACCGGTTCAGTGTGACGGCAGACACTTGATCGCTCCAGCCTGCCAGCGGCAACGCCAGCGTCCCCACGCTCGTGCCTTGCTCGCCGGTTTGCGATACACAACCAAACACAGCATCGCTGACTTGGTGGGTATCCACGCCGGTGCGACTGGCCAGGGCGCGCAGGGCTTGGGCCAATAAAGATGCGGGCTTGAGTGAGCGCAGGCTGCCCTTGTCATTGCCCTTGCCACGGGGTGTGCGTACAGCATCGGCAATGTAGGGGTGGTTCATCAAGCGTTCTCGGTAGGAGGATTGATTTCCTGAAGGAATTGGGCGAAAGATGCACTGGCACTGGCGTACGTTTGGTGGGGCAAGGATTGCAACTGAGTCAACTGGGAATCAAGTTGCCCGGCCTCCATTGCGATGGCCACAGTCTCTGCCGTTTCAGCTCGGCGAATGAAGCCTGCGCCACTCACCAGCACTTCCCCGCTGCAACAACAAGCTTGGCTGGCCAGCCAGCCCACCAGTGGGGCCACCAGCGCAGGGTCAAACAGCCGGGCCATTTCCTGTGGCATGTAGGGTGCCGTCATTTGGGAGTAGCCGTAAGGGGCAATGGCATTCACTTTGACACCATGGCGTTGGCCTTCCAGCGCCAGTGACCGCATCAGACCTATCACCGCCGCTTTGGCGGCACTGTAAGCAGACTGACCGTGGTTGGCATACAGACCAGCGCTGGAGGTGGTGAGAATCACCCGCCCGTAGCCTTGTGAAATAAGCTGCGGCCATAGCGCATGCACTAAGTTCAAGTTGCCAAAAAAACTGGTGTCAAACACAGCCCGAAAGTCCGCCAGACTTTGCTTGGCAAAGCTGCTGGCCTTGTCGATGCCGGCGTTGGCCACCACAATGTCCACACCTCCCAACTTAGCCATGAGTTCTTCCTGCAATTGAAGACCGCTGTCGGGTTGGCTGACATCGCACCAGTTGGCATGAGCTTCACCTCCGGCCACCCGAATAGCGTCTACGGTTTGCTGGGCAGAGGTTTGCGCATCGCTTTCCCCAGCATGTCGGCGGTTGTTCACCAGTACCCGCGCACCCTGGCTGGCCAGATACAGCGCGTAGGCGCGCCCCAGCCCTTTGCCTGCACCCGTCACCACTGCGCGTTGCCCATGCAGGCTGCCGCTGGCAAGACTCATGGTTTGCCCCAGGGGAAAAAGCTGGGTACACGGGTCATGTAGTCGGCATAGCTTGGCTTATTTTTGGCCAGGTAGCGTTCTTGCATGGGTGTGGCCGATCCTCGGCTCATGAACCAGGTGACATACCAGGGGCAAACCAGGGCAATCCAACCCAAGGGGTGGACCAAAGCCAGCGCACCAAAGCTCCACCAGATCGTGGCCTCACCAAAATAGTTGGGGTGGCGCGTCAGGCTCCAGAGGCCGGTGTCGAGCACCGTGCTGCGATCGGTACGGGTTCGCTTGAAACGGACAAGTTGTAAGTCGCCCACCACCTGAAAATAAAAGCCGATGGCAAATAAAAGCAGCGCCAGACCGTGCGGCCAGCTCAAATCGGCAGGGCCGACCGATACGGCGAAGATCAGGCCCAGTGACCACATCCACACGGTCACACACTGAAGCGTGAAAACCTGAAAAAAACTCCACCACCACCAGTTCGCGCCAAAGCGCCGCCGCCATGCCGCGTAGCGACCGTCTTCTGCTTTGTGTCCGCGGTTACGCCACCAAATGTAGATCGACATGCGCAGACTCCAGAGGGCCACCAGGGCGGCGACCACACACTCATGGGGTGACCAAGTGCCTCGCTCAGCCAAGAGCACCAAGACCGGAACTGAGGCTGCAAGCGGATAGAAAACATCCATGATGCCGCCGTCTCGCGTGATCAAGCTGATGACCCAAACAACGGTCAGCATGGCCCAGCTGATGAGTCCGGCTTGGATGTACAGACTTAAAAAGTTGTAAGCAGGGTGGCTGCTATCCAGCAGCAACCAGGCAGACCCCACCACAAACGCCGTGAGCGGATAGACAAATTCGCGCGGCGTGCCCACGCGAAGTTCCGGTTGGCGACGAAACAACAGCAGCCCAGCCATCCAGATGACCCACAGCAGGGCGGCCATAAGCGTC
>CAMDXR010000343.1 GCA_945877725.1 Limnohabitans sp. Rim8 | reverse complement strand
CTGCCACCAACCGGGCCTGCGCCTTCGGCCCACAAAGTGACTTGCATCGCGTCGGACAAGAAAGCCGCCGCGCGTTCGGCAGCATCCAGTGCCCCCAAGATCAAGACACGGCCTGCGCTTTTGTAAGTCACAGTGGGCACCGGCTCGGGTTCGGGCAAACGGGCTGCTGCCAGCAAAGCCGCCATTTTGGGCATGGCATGTTCGGCTTCACGCCCCCAGCCGCCGGTTTCGCGAATGTTGACGAACCGTATGGGGGAAATGGCCCCCTCGGTTTGCTCGGCCAGTTCGGTAAAAAGACGCTTTTCTTGGGTGCAGGCCACCACCACGGTTTCGCCGGTCTTGATGGCTTTTTGGAATTGCCCAGCCTCGCGGCGGCACAGCGTGGTGTGCAGGTTTAAATTTTCACCCAGTGCTTTGCCCAGGGTCTGGGCTTGCAGGGGCATGGTTTGGTTGCAATTGCAAATCAGGGTGGTCATGTTCTAAGGGTGTGTCCGCCGGCAAGGCCGATGTGGCTTGCGAATTTGGCGACTGTGCCACAACTGACGGGGTTTCCGGGGCCTCAGGCCTTTGATCAGGGTTTTCCTGTGTTTTGGTGAATAAATTCAACAACTCTGCGCCAACCATTTTTTCTAACATGCCCGCAGGCAAGGGGTCCGGGGTGTTGTAGTCGCCAATGTAGATGTCCAAACCATCCATCACATTGAAGTGGGGATCGGTGAAGAGTTTTTTCATGGCCGCATTGCGCACCTCACCCGGTACACCTTGTCGCATATACGACTGAAAATCAGACTTGGGGGTGAGTTGTTGCACGTCTTCCAGGGTGGGGAGCGGCTCAGCTTTGGGCAGGTCTTGCCCAGTGCCGGGCGTCTTGTTCGAGGTGGATTGCGCGTCGACACGGTCTTCGGGCGAGGCCGAAGTCTCTTGCAAGGGCTTATTTGACTCGGCCTCTGATTCCAAGCCTTGTTTTCGGCGTGACCAGCGGCTGAAAAAATTGTCGCTCATGCGCCCTGCCTTCCGCCTTTGCGTTTGGTGTCTGTGCTGACCGATACCGGCTGACCAAAACGGTCTGTCAAACGCTGAAAACTTTGTGGCCGCTGACGCTTTTTCTCTTCGGGCACAAAATGTTGTTGCACGAAACTTTGCAACCAGGCCAGCACTTCAGGGGGAACAGGCACCGTTTCAACGGTTTCCTGTGCATCTAACCAACGCCCGGCATCGTGATAGCTCAGGCTCACGGCTTGGGGGGTGGCCACCGCCTCGCCTCCATCATCTGGCTCCACCAGACGCCACATGACAAAGTAGCAAGGGGTTGGCGAGGTGGCGTTGAGCCAATACCCCTCGGCATCGTCGGTGAACAAGGCGACCGGCCAATCCGGGTAGATCCAAAGTGATTCGTTTTCGGTTTGCCGCAAGGGTCGAGGTGTGGTTCCAAAACCAGCTTCATTTGGCACCACATCGGCCAACACCCAACGCCAAGCTTGCCAGCGCGCCATTGGGCCTTGCACAGCCTCTCGGCGCATCAGAACAGCCACATCAATTTGCGGTCTTAAAGACATGTCAGGCAACACCCCAGAAAAATTGAACCGGTCAACACCCGCTTTTACCGTGGGATGACGGGTGCGGCAAGAATACCGCACCTTGTTCTGCCCTGCCCAACAGGGGGTTCAAACGGGCAAAGCCGCCTCGATCTTCACCGCGCAATATTTGAACTCGGGGATTTTTCCAAAGGGATCCAAGGCGGCATGGGTCAACTCGTTGGCCGCAGCCTCGACATAGGCAAACGGAATGAACACCACACCCTCGGGCGTACCTTCGTCTTGACGCAATTGCAGTTCAACTGCGCCCCTGCGGGATGCAACGCGGATGTTTTGACCAGGCACGAAGCCCATGCGCGCCATGTCGGCAGCGCACATCGAGGCGGTCGCTGCAGGTTCCAAAGCATCCAAAACAGAGGCTCTTCGCGTCATGCTGCCGGTGTGCCAATGCTCAAGTTGCCTGCCGGTCATGAGCACCATGGGGTAATCCGCATCAGGCTGTTCTGCCGCAGGAATCAGGTCGGCAGGGACCAACCAAACGCGCCCGTCGGCCGTTGGAAAGTGGTCATGAAACACGATGGGCTGCCCCGGATCGTCGGCACTCACACAAGGGTAAGTGACCGAACCCGCCTCCAGGCGTTGCCAATCGATGCCACCAATGGCACCCGACATGGCCTGGCGCATTTCCTCGTAAACAGCCGCCACACCTTGGTGCTCACCCGCGTATTGCCAGTCAAGCCCTATGCGGCGGGCCAACTCTTGGATGATCCACAAATCTGCTTTCGCATCCCCCGGCGGCAGCACGGCCTGTCGGCCCATTTGCACCGTGCGGTCGGTGTTGCTGACGCTGCCGGTCTTCTCGGGCCAAGCGCTGGCGGGCAGCACCACATCGGCCAGCCAAGCGGTTTCGGTCAAGAAGATGTCTTGCACCACCAAATGCTGCAAACAGGCCAATGCATGACGCGCATGGTTCAGGTCGGGGTCGCTCATGGCGGGGTTCTCGCCCATGATGTACATGCCGCGCACCTTGTGTGGGTCACTGTCATCGGCCAGTGCCTTGTGCATGATTTCGACCACGGTATAGCCCGGCTGGTCGTCCAGCGGGGTGTCCCAAAATTTCTCGAACCAATCGTGCGCAGATTTGTCGCTGACCCGCTGGTAGTTGGGGTACATCATTGGGATCAAACCCGCATCGCTGGCACCCTGCACGTTGTTCTGGCCACGCAGCGGATGCAAGCCAGTGCCGGGGCGACCAATCTGCCCGGTGATGCTGGCCAGTGCAATCAGGCAGCGCACGTTGTCGGTGCCGTGCACATGCTGGCTGACACCCATGCCCCACAAGATCATGGCGGCCTTGGCCTTGGCGTAGGCACGCGCCACTTCACGAATGGTTTCTGCCGGAATGCCACAAACAGCGCTCATGGCTTCGGGCGTGAAATCAAGCACATGGGCTTTGAGTTCGGCCACATTGTCGGCACGCTCGCGCAAAAAGCTTTCGTTACACAGACCTTCGGTCACGATCACATGCAGCATCGCGTTGAGCAGGGCCACATCGGTGTCGGCCTTGAACTGCAGGGTGCGCCAAGTGTGTTGCCCGATGTCGGTAACGCGAGGGTCGGCCAGCACGATGCGGGTGCCGCGCTTGGCGGCGTTTTTCATCCAGGTGGCGGCCACCGGGTGGTTGGTGGTGGGGTTGGAGCCGATCACCAAGATCAAGTCAGAGTGCTCCACATCGCGCACGGGGTTGCTCACGGCCCCGGAGCCCACACCCTCCAACAAAGCGGCCACACTGGAGGCATGGCAAAGGCGCGTGCAATGGTCCACGTTGTTGCTGCCA
>CAMDXR010000342.1 GCA_945877725.1 Limnohabitans sp. Rim8 | reverse complement strand
ACTGGAGGTGGTCAAAGAAGAGCGCCGCCTGCGGACCGATGACAACCCCCGCGCCCAATTGCACGAAATGTTGTCTGCCACCGCCCTGACTGCCTCGCCCTATCGGCGTCCGATTGTGGGCTGGATGAGCGATCTGGAAGCCATGACGGCACAAGATGCGCGTGATTTTTACCGCAAGTGGTACGCCCCAGAGAACGCCGTGATCGTTGTGGCCGGCGATGTAGACCCTTTGCAAGTGAAAGCTTTTGCAGATCAATACTACGGGGCCATACCCGCCCGCCCCGTGGCCGATCGAAAGCCTCGGCAAGAGCCGCCGCAGCAAGGTTTGCGCCGATTTGAATTCAAAGCCCCGGCCGAACAATCGTATGTGGCCTTGGCCTTCAAAGTGCCTCAATTGACGAGCGGCCCTGCCCTGCCTGAACACGACGATGCACTGGCACTGACTGTGTTGGCGGCCGTGCTCGACGGTTACAGCGGCGCGCGCTTAGACCGTGCCCTGACACAAGGCGAACAACGGTTGGCAGACAGTGTGGGGGCTTACAACGGCCTGATGGGCCGTGGCCCGCAGTTCTTTTATTTGGACGGGGTGCCCGCCAAAGGGCAAACCCCTGAAGCCCTAGAGGCCGCCTTGCGCGCGCAAATTCAGCGCCTGGCTACCGAGGGCGTGACCGAAACTGAGCTTCGGCGCGTCAAAAACCAATGGGTGGCCAGTGAAATTTACAAGCTCGATTCAGTCTTTAACCAAGCCCGTGAACTGGGTGTGGCCTGGACGCTGGGCTTGCCCCCCGAGCATGGCGAACAACTGATGGCCCGTTTGCGCCAAATTACCCCCGCGCAGGTTCAGGCAGTCGCCCAAAAGTATTTTGGTGATGACAGTTTGACGGTGGCCATTTTGCGGCCGCAGCCCCTTTCTGGAACCCCCCGACCCAGGCGAGCCGCTGCTGGGGCAAGGCACTAAAGGGTGTTGGGTGACGCCAAGTTGCACCTGCTGCCCTTTGCCTTTTAGCGCTCATTTGTGAAAGTTAAACACGCCATGCCCTTGATCTTTTCCGCAGCGGTCCTGAAAACCGCACGCAACTTGCAAAGCCAGACCCGCGGGGCTTCAGTCAGCCTGTTCAGCGGCCGCTGCTTAGGCCGCTGTTTGCTGGGCTTTAGCCTTTTGGCTGGTGGCCTGGCCCAAGCCGCATTGCCTGTTCAGCACTGGACTCAAGCCAGCGGTGCCAAGGTTTTTTTGGTCGAAAGCCACGCCATTCCGATGGTCGATGTGCAGATTGATCTGGATGCGGGCTCGCGCCGTGACCCCCCGCTTCAAGCGGGCTTGGCCTCGGTCATGGCCGGGCAAATCAACAATGGGACGCGGGCAGACCCCAAAGGGCAGGGGCCTTATGCCGAGGGCATGGACGAAAACCGGATCGGCGAAGCTTGGGCTGATTTAGGGGCCAGCTTTGGGGTCAGTGCGGGCGCAGACCGCTTGAGCTTTGCGCTTCGGAGCCTCAGTGCCCCTGATTTGCTGGACCAAGCCGTGGCGCTGGCGGCCAGACAAATGGCGCACCCCGCCTTCCCGCAAAACTTGTGGGTGCGTGACCGGGAACGCATGATCGCCAGCCTGCGCGAATCGTTGACCAAACCCGGCACACTGGCACAGCATCGTTTTGCGTCGGCCGTTTATGGTTCGCACCCCTACGGCTTCAGGGTCACGCCTGAAAGCTTGGCGCGCATCGAAGCCCCCGACTTGCAAAAACTGCACGCCCAATCCTTGCGCACTTGCCGGGCCTCTGTGAGCGTGGTGGGGGCTTTGACCCGGGCACAAACCGATGCCATGGTCCAGCGCTTGTTGGCTTTGTGGCCCAGCGAATCAGGCTGCAAGCCTTTGCCGCCGGTGGCCGAAGTGGCCCCTTTGACCGAGGCGCAAAGCCTCTCAGTGCCCTTTGACTCGGCGCAGGCCCATGTACTGATCGGGCAACCGGGCTACAAACGCAACGACCCGGATTTTTTTCCGCTCTTGATTGGCAATCACATCTTGGGTGGTGGCGGTTTCGTTTCCCGGTTGACCGAGCAAGTGCGTGAAAAACGCGGCTTGAGCTACAGCGTTTACAGCTATTTTTCTCCCGGACTGCATGCGGGTGCTTTTACGGTGGGCTTGCAAACCCGGCCCGACCAAACTGCGCAAGCGGTGGCCGTGGCCAAAGAAGTGGTGCAAAACTTTGTCAACGATGGACCGACAGAAGCCGAGTTGCAGGCCGCCAAGTCCAACTTGGTGGGTGGCTTTGCGCTGCGCATCGACAGCAACCGCAAGTTGCTGGACAACGTGGCCAACATGGCTTGGAACCGACTTCCGCTCAATTATTTGGACCAGTGGACCGCACAAGTTGAAAAAGTCAGCTTGGCCGATGTGCGCCGAGCCATGGCCAAGGTTTTGCAGCCCCAGCGCATGGTCACCGTGGTGGTGGGTGCTGCGCCTGGTTGAACCTGTAAGGATGATCAATTATTTTATTTTGCAATTAATATATATTTAATATTAGTAATATATATTTAAAAAATGTCATCGCCGTCGCCTTGGGTCGCGTTTTAGTCACAGGTTCAACAAAGTGTTGAACTCAAAACCTGAATCAAGGACCTCTCAAATGAACAAATTGCTCGCCACCCTCGTTGCCGGATTCTTCGCAGTGGGCGCATTGGCCCAAACCACCGCAGCCCCAGCAACGCCTGCAGCACCTGCAGCCCCAGCGGTTGTGGCTGCTCCAGCCAAGGCCGACATGAAAGCTGCCAAGCCAGCCACGAAGGAGGCCAAGCCAGAGATGAAGTCCGATGCCAAAGCCATGGCAGACAAGACTGAAATGGCCGACAAAAAAGCCGCTGCCAAATCAGAAATGGCGGCTAAAAAAGCAGCTGCCAAAGCCGAGATGGCCGACAAAAAAGCCGCTGCCAAAGCTGCTAAGACCGCCAAAGCCGATCCAAAAATGGTGAAAGACGACATGAAAGTGGCCCCAGCCAAGTAAGCAGGGCCATTTGGGTTTGCCGGGCGCAATGCGCGGCAAAGCCTCAAGCTTCCAAAAAAACCAGCATCTTGCTGGTTTTTTTGTGCCTGTAAGCGATTCAAATGAGGCGCAACACATCAGGGGCAACACATCAGGGGCACCACATTAGGCGAGTTGCATCAACTGAGTGCAAACGGCCGGGGTCTAGCAGGCGATCGTAAGTTCAAGCCCATTGGCTTGATCCGCTGGCTTTATCGTTTGTTTGGGTATCCTCCAATGCCATGG
This sequence comes from Limnohabitans sp. Rim8, assembly GCA_945877725.1. Lineage (GTDB taxonomy): Bacteria > Pseudomonadota > Gammaproteobacteria > Burkholderiales > Burkholderiaceae_C > Limnohabitans_A. The sequence goes on along the minus strand of CAMDXR010000342.1, from coordinate 113 downwards.
CCAAGGTGCCCACTTGGCGCGCCATGACCTTTGCGCGCCTTTACACTTGCGACCTATGCGTTCATCCCAATCCCCTCGACCCTCTGCCGGCGCCACCACTGGCCAATCGGCCG
>CAMDXR010000341.1 GCA_945877725.1 Limnohabitans sp. Rim8 | reverse complement strand
GGTCGGCAGGGTGTCCGTGACATGAACCCACTGGGTCCGTACCGCCCCTGCATCTTTCACGCTGCGTGGGTGGCTCAGGATCAAGGGCACCCGAATACCGCCGTTCATCGGGGTGCGCTTATAAAAACGAAACGGTGTGTTCGAGCAGTTGGCCCAACCCACCGGATAAGCCACAAAGCTGTCAGAGCCGCCTACAACACCTTGCTCATAGGCTTGCTGCGCTTTGTGAGCCATTTCCGTCTCGGTGGCACGGGCCACCCTTTTTTCCATGGTGTTCACGGTTCCCTCTAGCCCGCCGATCGAATTGGCGCCGTTGTCTGAGGTCAGAACAATCAACGTATTGTCGTAAACGCCCAAGGCTTTGAGTTCGGCCACCAGACGGCCCAGCTCCTGGTCAACCAGCTCAACCATTGCGGCGTAGACCTGCATGTAATGCGCCATCAAAGGCCGCTTCGCTTCGGGGACATCGTCCCAGCGCGGCACACCAGGATTGGCTTGTGACAAACGCCAGTCCGGCCCGATCAAGCCCATCGCACGCTGGCGGGCAAACCGAAGTTCGCGCAGATGGTCCCACCCCCGGTCGTATACACCGGCGTATCGGGCAATGGCTTCAGGCGGGGCTTGCAGCGGCACATGGGGTGCGTTGTGTGCGAGATACAGAAAAAAGGGCTTATCCGGCGAGCTGCTTTGATGACCGCGCAGGTATTGAATCGATCGATCGGTCCAGTCCCGCGTGGCGTAGTAGCCGGGTGCGTAAGCGTCAATGCTCAAAAATTCATTGCCGTCGATCAGGTGGTGCGGCGAAAAGAAATGGGTCTCTGAACCCAAAAAACCATAAAAACGGTCAAAGCCGCGTTGCAGTGGCCAGGCCTGGCGGTCGCTGCCTGAGCCGATGTGATAGTCGGCCGTGTTGTGCCACTTGCCAACGCCATAAGTCGAGTAGCCCAGGCCACGCAAAAGCTCGGGCATGGTCGGCGCGTCGGGTGAAATCTCACCCGCTTGGTAACCCGGATAGCCCGGGTTGTTATGGGTCAGCCATCCGCATCCGACCGCATGCGGATTTTTCCCTGTGAGCAAGGCCGCACGCGCGGGCGTGCACATCGGGACCGTGGTGTAACCGGTAAAACGCAATCCCGCACCGGCCAAGGCGTCGATATGAGGCGTGGCAATCTCGCCACCAAAACAGCCAAAGTCCGAAAAACCCAGATCGTCTAACAAGATCACCACCACATGGGGTGCGCTCTGCGGTGCCCGTGAGGGGTCGCGCCACCAGGGCTTGGAGTCTTTCAGGGTTTTACCAATGGTGCCCAGGTACCCTTCGGCGGGGTTGGCGGGCGACTGCCATGCGTACTTCATTCGTAGGCCTTAAAGGGGTGTTGAAGAATGCAATCGGCACCTTTTTCACCGATGGCAATCGAGGCAGCGTTGGTGTTGGACGAGGGCATCGTCGGCATGATCGAGGAATCAATCACCCGCAAAGCCTGTACCCCTTTGACGCGCAACTGCGGGTCAACCACGGCCATGGCATCGGTACCCATCTTGCAAGTGCCAATGGGGTGCCAGGAGGTTTGACCACACTGGCGGATATAGTCCAGCACCGCTGCATCGTTTTGCACATCCAGACCGGGGCGGGTTTCGCGTCGGATCAAGCCCTGCAGCGCGGGTTGGCTCGAGACTTGGCGTGCCACGCGAAAAGCACGCACCATGTCCTCTTGATCTTCGGGGTGATGCAAATAGCGCGGGTCCATCAACGGCGCTTTCAAGGCGTCTGGGGATTGCGCGTGCACGTGGCCACGCGAGCGTGGGCGCAATTGAAAAAACCCAATTGAAAAACCCGGGAAAGAGTCTAGTCCGGCACCGGGGCTGCGTGTGTAGCGGCTGTTGGCACTCAGGTGCGTCATTTGGATTTTCACCGTGGCGCGCGGCTCGGCGGGATGCGCCGGAACCAGCGCATGCACCGTCGCCGAAGGCGTGGCCATCATGCCTCGCCGCGTCAGCAAATATTGAGCGCCCATCCAGACTTGGCGGATCGGATTGGCCACAATTTCGTTCAGGCTGATGCGCTGGGTGCATTCAAAAGTGATGCGCCCCTGCAAGTGGTCACACAGGTTTTCGCCCACACCGGGCACATCGGCTTTGACCTCCACACCCAGCTCACGCAAGCGATTGACCTGGCCAACGCCAGACAGTTCCAGCAACTGCGGGGTCACAATAGGCCCGGCACTGAGGATGACTTCGCGTCGGGCCAACACTTGCAGCGATTGGCCATTGTGCAGATAGCGAATCCCCACCGCCCGCGTGCCCTCCCACATCACCGATGTGGCTTGCGCCTGCACTTGCAGGGTGAGCTGAGGCGGGGTGAACCGGTCCAGATAGGCTCGGGCGGTGCTACAGCGCTGTCCATTTTGCGTGGACAGCTGCAAATAACCCACGCCCTCGTAGCGGGCACCGTTGTAGTCAGGGTTGGCGGCAATACCGGCCTGCAAACACCCCGCATGAAACGCATCCCCCAGGGGTTGCGGGTCCTGTGCCAACGAGGTGATCTGGATCGGGCCTTGTCTGCCACGGTAGGCGGTGTCTCCCATGGAGGCGGATTCGAGTTTCTTGAAGTACGGCAACAAATCCTGATAGCCCCAGCCGGTGCACCCCAGGTCACGCCAGTGGTCGTATTCGTGGGGGTCGCCGCGCACATAAATCATGCCGTTGATCGAACTCGACCCCCCGGGCATCTTGCCGCGGGGCCAATAAACCTTCTGGTTGTTCACCTGCTCTTGCGGCTCGGTGAAGAATGGCCACACATACTTGGGGTTTTGCAGGAGTCGGCCAATGCCCAATGGGGTACGCACCCAAAAGTCATTGTGATGCGCGCCTCCGGCCTCGAGCAGTAACACGCTGGTGTCCGGCTGCTGCGCCAACCGATGGGCTAAGGCGGCACCCGATGAGCCGGCCCCGACCACCACATAGTCGTAGGTGGGCGTGCTCAAGCTGTTGTCTCCAGCCACCGTTGTAAAGCTGCCAGTTCCTGGCCCATCCGTGAAAATTGCAAATCAGGCATATCTGGCAATTCAAAACCCGGGCCAGTGCGCGGTGGCACTTGCTCGACCATCAACTCGACAAAGGTCGGACCAGCTTGGCTTAGCAATTGAGGAAAACGCTTGGCCCAGGTCTCGGCGCTGTCAATCACTTCGGTGTGCGTGTACCCCGCTTCTTTCGCCAAGCCCGCAAAAGACAAGTTGGGTTGCAAGGTGGCCAGGTTTCCCAGCCCTGAAAATTGAGTGCCGTTGCGAATGACGACATGTAAAAAATGAATTGGGCGCGCGTTGGCAACAGTCACCAGACCGCCAAGCTCAAGCAGCAGACTTGCATCACCATCGACCACCACCA
>CAMDXR010000340.1 GCA_945877725.1 Limnohabitans sp. Rim8 | reverse complement strand
CAAAGCCCTTGGGCTTACTTGGGCCACCAGCGCTTGGTCGATATCGTGGCGCGAACCGGGGCCACGCTGCGCGTGATGCCCATGGATTTGGGTGGCAAGGTGTTTCCGATCTCGGGGGGCCTGCCTTTGGGCCAGCGAGCGCCGCAGCGCCAGGCCTACCGTTTGGTGGAGTTGCGGCGGTTTAGCCAACACCTGAAAATCCCTTTGAATCTGAAACCCCAATATTTTCCGGTTGGGGGTGACCCTGCGGCTCGCCTGATCATTGCAGCCGACATGGCCCACGGTGCCGCTGCGGCCATGGCCATGGCGGGCGCAGTGCTGACCGCGTGCTGGGCTCAAGATCGCAACATGGCCGATGACGCCGTGTTGGCTGAGTTGCTGCAAGAGCAAAAGCTTTCAGCTGGTTTGCTGGCGCAATCGCACAGTTCGGAGGTGCAGGCGCTTTACGAAACCTACACCCAGGCGGCCATAGCGGCGGGGGTGTTTGGAGCGCCCAGTTATGTGCTGGAGGGTGAGATTTTTTGGGGCCAGGACCGACTTGATTTTCTCGAGCAGGCACTGGCGAGTTGATGTAACGAGGTGATTTTCAACATCAGGAGATGACGATGGGAAGCATGATTGAACTGAAAGCAGCCGATGGCACCGCAGTGCCTGCCTACGAAGCCCGCCCCGTGGGGAACCCCAAGGGGGCGGTGGTGGTGATTCAAGAAATTTTTGGCGTGAACAACCACATTCGCCAAGTGGCCGATGGCTACGCTGCCCAGGGCTATGTTGCGGTGGCCCCAGCCGCGTTTCAACGCGTCAAGCCGGGCGTTGAATTGGGCTATACCGATGCCGATATGGGCGAAGGTTTTGGCTACAAAACGGCGGTGGAGGCTTTGCCCGCACCGGGCGTGATGCAAGACATTCAGGCCGCCATTGACCATGCGGCCAAGGTATCAGGGGGCAAAGTGGGCATTGTGGGTTACTGCTGGGGTGGTTTGCTGACCTGGCGTGCGGCCTGCACCTTGTCGGGCTTAAGTGCCGCCGTGCCTTATTACGGTGGCGGCGTGACCAACGAGGCAGAAGCTGCGCGTCAAACCAAAGTGCCCGTGTTGGCGCACTTTGCCGAAGAGGACAAGTGGATTCCGATGGATTCGGTCGAGGCTTTCAAAAAGGCGCACCCCGAGGTGCAGGTTCACACCTATGCCGCCCATCATGGCTTTAATTGCAACCAGCGCGGTTCGTGGCACGCCCCATCGGCCCAGCTTGCATCGGACAGAAGCTTGGCGTTTTTTGCCCAGCACTTGAGGGCAAACTGACGGCAAGCCCCCAGCCTCTGCAAACATTCGCGAGCAGGGGCTCGCTCCCACGAAGACATACAAATTTGATGCCAATATTGCCAAATTGACCCTCATTACCTTGTCCCCGTGGGAGTCCGCCCCTGCGGACGAATGCTGGATCGAACAGAGCAACGATGCTTACAGTGTTTTTGTATTTGTGGGAGTCCGCCCCTGCGGACGAATGCTTGATGGACCTGTTGCGCTCACAAAGAGGCTTGTTTTGCAAACATTCGCGAGCAGGGGCTCGCTCCCACGAAGACATACTTCGTTAGGGGCTGGGGTAACTTAGTCGCCCGTGCGGGCAAGGTAGCGTTTGCGCCAAAAAATCAGGCCCATGCTTGTGGCTATCAGGCACATGCCGCCCAGCGTCCACCAAAACCCGCTGGCCTGGTGCAACCAGGGCATGAACTCGAAGTTCATGCCGAACACGGCGGCGATCAGGTTCAGAGGCAAGAAGATCGCCGTCAGCGCGGTCAGGGTGCGCATGATGTCGTTGGTGCGGTTGCCTTGCACATTGAAGTGCATTTGCACGGCGGTTTCGGTGTTGTGCTCCAGTCTGCGCACATGTTGGACCACGCGCTCAATGTGTTCCAACACATCCCGGCTGCGGATTTTGAGCAACTCGTGTTCGCGTTCGGCGCGGACGTCTTTGCCAACGCCCCAAGTGTCCAGAGATTCTGTCCAAGTTTGTACGGCGGTTCGCTGGTCGTCACACAGGGCTTCCAACTGGTGCAGGGCCATGCGGGCTTGCAACAACGCATCCCAGCGGTTGAAGCGTGTTCTGGGGTTGAGCAATTCGGCCTGCCAGTGATCGAGTTGACGGCTCAGTTCGCGCCTCAAATCAAGGTAGCCATCGACCATTTGGCTCAAAATGCGCAGCATCATGTCGGCGGGGCTGGCGGGTACACCACGCGCCCCTGCTGAGCGTTGGTCGGCCGAATCAGGGGTTTGCGCGGTGGCCATTGCGCTGGCCAGCAGGCGGGCGGCATAGGCTTCGCGAACGGCACAGTCGCTGGGGTGAACGCTCAATAGCACCCGGTCAAACACCGCAAACCCAACCGGGCTGGTGTCTATGCGGTGCAACACGGGGGGGCCGGACCGTTTGCCTTGCCGATTTGAATTTGGGGGTAAATCAGTATCCAAAACCTGCGTTGAGTTCTTTGCGCCCGATGCATTCAAGCCATGGCCAGCGTGGCTTGGGCCGTTGTTGTTGCGTTGGGCCAGTCGCCTAAACACCATCAGGTCGTAATGCGAGCTGAAGTCGAACCGCGAGGGGAGTTGGGCATTCAGCAGGTCTGAAACATGCAAGTCCACCAAGGTTTGACCGGTGAGACTTTCAAGGGTGCTTTGAAGGTTTGACAGTTCGGATTGGAATTTTTCGCGCGAGCAAGCGATCCAAACGTAGCCACTTTCCGGCAGCTGCCGGGGCAAGGTCAGACCGGCTTGAACCTGTGTCCCTGAGACAGTGAAGACCCGCATGGGGGGGTTCAGCCTTGGCGGATGAGACGTGCCGCATCCCGGGCAAAGTAAGTCAGAACGCCATCGGCTCCGGCCCGCTTGAAGGCCAGCAGGCTTTCCATCATGACCAGATCGTGGTCGAGCCACCCGTTTTGGGCCGCAGCTTTGAGCATGGCGTATTCCCCCGACACTTGGTAGGCAAAGGTGGGCACTTTGAACTCGTCCTTCACGCGGCGAACGATGTCTAAGTAGGGCATGCCGGGTTTGACCATGACCATGTCCGCCCCTTCGGCCAGGTCCATGGCCACTTCGCGCAGGGCTTCATCGCTGTTGCCAGGGTCCATCTGGTAGACCTTTTTGTTGCTTTTGCCCAGGTTGCCAGCCGAGCCGACAGCGTCGCGGAAAGGGCCGTAAAACGCGCTGGCGTATTTGGCGCTGTAGGCCATGATGCGGGTATGGATCAGGCCCCGTGCCTCCAGTGCCTGGCGAATGGCACCAATTCTGCCGTCCATCATGTCGCTGGGGGCGACCATGTCGACCCCAGCCTCGGCCTGAGTCAGAGCTTGTTGCACCAGTACGGCAGTGGTTTCGTCGTTCAGGATGTATC
>CAMDXR010000339.1 GCA_945877725.1 Limnohabitans sp. Rim8 | reverse complement strand
TCCATTTCGTCCAGGGTGTACCAAAGGGTGTGAATGGCTCGTTTGAGCACCGAGGTGTAGCAAAGATCGAAGTCCCAGCCCTCGGCCTGAAGCAATTTGCCTGCCGACATGGCTTGGCTTACCCCGGTGGGGGTCAGGTCGACATCGGTCCAGCCTGTGAAGCGATTTTCAAGATTCCAGGTGGATTCGCCATGGCGGATCAGGACAATTTTGTACATTTTGGAAAAACTGCAGTGGGGGTTAAAAACAGAGGAAAAGCCTGTCATTTTAGAATCCTGACTTGGTGGCCCACTGTTGGGCCGGTGTTTTGTGAAAAAAAAGGTCTGATCAGTGAAATTTCTCCTCGACAACTGGATGCTCATCACCATGGCTTTGGCCTCGGGCGTGGCTTTGCTCTTACCCGTATTGAACAAAGGCAGTGGCCTCAGTCCCCAAGACATGGTGCAGCTCATGAACCGTGAAAAAGCCACCGTCATTGATGTGTGTGAGCCGGAGGAGTTTGCCAAAGGGCATGTCATTGGAGCCAAAAACCTGCCTTTGGGCCAATTGGAAGACAAATTGGCCCAAGTGGTTAAAAACAAATCTGCCCCGGTGGTCATGGTCTGCCAAGTGGGTGCACGGTCGGCCCGCGCGGCCGCCACGGCCCGTAAATTGGGTTTTGAAAATGTGAAGTCTTTGGCGGGTGGCCTCAAAGCCTGGCAAGCCGCCAGCATGCCCATCGAAAAAGTTTGAAGCAAGGAACTGTTATGCAATCCGTCAAGATGTACACCACCGCCGTTTGCCCTTACTGCATCCGTGCCAAGCAATTGCTCAAAGCCAAAGGGGTTGAGCAGATCGAAGAAATTCGGATTGACCTGGATCCTGTTCAAAGGGATCACATGATGCAAATCACGGGGCGTCGCACCGTTCCGCAAATTTATGTCGGTGAAACCCATGTGGGCGGCTGTGACGACTTGATGGCCTTGGATGCCAAAGGCGGTTTGCTGCCCTTGCTTCAGTCAGCCTGAGCCCAGCCCAAGGGTTTACACAGCTTTTTTCGGCCTGGAGCCCTTCTTCCAATCACGGATAATCAAGCTGTTTCGTTCTTGGGCGGTTTATGCAAGCCGCCTGTCATTTTTAAGAGAAATTTATGCCCGATACCGACAACACAGTCAACACTGAAAACCAAGCGCCCATTTTCCAGATCCAACGCGTTTACCTCAAAGAAGCTTCACTTGAGCAGCCCAATTCCCCGGCCATCCTGATTGAGCAGCAGCAACCCAGTGTGGATATTCAGCTGGGCGTAGAAGCAACCCCCGCTGCAGAGGGCGTTTTTGAAGTTTGCGTGACCGCGACTGTGCACACCAAAATTGGTGAAAAAACAGTGTTTCTGGTGGAGTGCAAGCAAGGCGGCATCTTTGAAATCCGCAACTTGCCCGAAGATCAGATGGGCCCCGTCATGGGCATTGCTTGCCCGCAAATCGTTTACCCCTATCTGCGCGCCAGCGTGGCTGACCTGATCACCCGTGCAGGTTTCCCGCCTGTTCACTTGGCCGAAATCAATTTCCAGGCCATGTACGAGCAACAACAGGCTCAACAAGCCCAACAGAGCACCCTCCAGCAATAAACATCGGCCATAGCGAGGCGCTTTTTGATGCACATCGCGGTCATTGGAGCCGGAGCTTGGGGAACCGCTGTGGCGATGGCGGCTTGCCGCCATGCGCATGGGCACTCGGTGCATTTGTATGCACGCGACCCGGACCAAGCAGAATCCATCGACCGGCAACGCGAAAATACCCGCTACTTGCCCGGCGTTGCCTTGCCTCAGGGCTTGTCGGTGGTGAATGGCCCTCTGGGCACTTGGGTTGAACAAGCCCGAGAAATTGACTTGTGGGTGCTGGCCACCCCGATGTCGGGTTTGCGTACCAGTTTGCGGGAGTTGCAGCAGGTGGCCGCACCCGTAGCCTGGCTTTGCAAGGGTTTCGAATCGGGCACGGGTTTGATGCCACACGAAGTCCAGGCCGAAGCCGCCCCTGATTTACTAGCAGGCGCCTTGAGTGGTCCCAGTTTTGCACTTGAAGTCGCGCGCAGTCAGCCTACCGCTTTGGTGGCCGCCAGCCAGCACGCCCGTGTGCGCGATGCACTGGTTCAGGCTTTTCACGGATCGGCATTGCGGGTGTATGCCAACGACGACATCGTGGGCGTCGAAGTGGGCGGGGCTGTGAAGAATGTATTGGCCATTGCCACGGGTTTGTGTGATGGCCTGGGTTTGGGCCTGAACGCCCGTGCGGCCTTGATCACCCGGGGTTTGGCAGAAATGACCCGACTCGGCTTGGCATTGGGCGCCAAAGCTGAAACCTTTATGGGGCTGTCGGGTTTGGGCGATCTGGTCCTGACGGCAACCGGCGACTTAAGCCGAAACCGCAAAGTAGGCCTTTTGCTGGCCGAGGGCCTGGGTCTTGATCAAACCCTGGCATCGCTTGGGCATGTGGCCGAAGGGGTTTACAGCGCGCGGACGGTTTGGCAAAGGGCGCAAAGTCTGGGTGTCGATATGCCCATCACCGAAGCTGTCGTGGCCTTGCTCGATGGACAATTGCAAGCGCGTGAAGCCGTTCAGGTCTTGATGGGGCGAGGCCCACGAGGCGAGTCGGCCTGAAGCTTAAATTTCGAAATTGTCAATTAACCGTGTATTGCCCAGTCGAGCGGCACCCAGTACCACCAGCTCGTCACCTGCCTTGGGAGTCTGCAGGTCAATGCGGCGCCGTACCGAAAGGTAGTCAGGTTGCCAGCCCCGTTGCCGCAAGTTTTCCATCGCTTTTGTCTCCAGGCCAGGCAAGTGGGTGGTCAATCCTTCCGCTGCGGCCAGGGCGACGCGGCCCAGCGCGCGCAGGGCCAGAGACAGCTGCAGCGCCTCGGTCCGTTCAGTCTCGCTCAGGTAGCCATTGCGCGAACTCAAGGCCAGACCGTCTTCAGCTCTGCAGGTGGCCACACCTTCCACATCAATGGGTAAAGCGAATTGGCGAACCATCTGGCGAATGACCATGAGTTGCTGATAGTCTTTTTTGCCGAAAACAGCCACGCCTTTGGCCTTGCCCGCAAAAACGCTGGAAAAAAGCTTCATGACCACGGTCGACACACCGGTAAAAAAACCAGGGCGAAACTCACCTTCCAGAATGTCATCCAGTGCCGGATCAGCGTGCACCTTCACGGTTTGGGGCTCAGGGTACAGGTCGGTCTCGCGGGGTGCAAACAGCACATGGCAGCCCGCCGCTTCGAGTTTCGCGCAATCAGACCCCCAAGTGCGGGGGTAGCTGTCAAAGTCCTCATGGGGCAAGAATTGCAACCGGTTAACGAAAATGCTCACCACGGTGCAGTCGCCTACTTGCTGGGCCGCATCTACCAATTTGATGTGACCGGCATGCAAATTGCCCA
>CAMDXR010000338.1 GCA_945877725.1 Limnohabitans sp. Rim8 | reverse complement strand
ATCAACTTGATAGCGACACTGCCAAACAGTGCTACGAGGTCTTACAAAGACGACTAGCTTGTTTGGGACAAGAATGTGGGTTGTGTCTTTTTTCTCAGTCATACAGCGTATAACGCCAACTTAGCAAGCTGATAGCTTACTTGGGCTGTACGAAAAGGACAAGAAAAAGGCGAGAAAAGTGCGTAGTCGGTGCGCACTTGAATTTCAGGTAGAAAAAAAGCACTTAGATTGCTCTAAGTGCTTGATTTCATTGAGGAATTTGGTGGGACCAGCGGGGGTCGAACCCACGACAAACGGATTAAAAGTCCGCTGCTCTACCAACTGAGCTATGGTCCCTTTGCCAGAGGGCGGTGCACTCCGGCAAGACTCAAATTATAGCGTTATTTTTTGGCCTTCCCGGGCGCAAAAGCCAAAAAGTTCAAAATTTCAGAAGCAGCACACATGCCAAATGTGGCCGTCACGCTGACCACTGAGCCATAGCCGTGGCAATTCAGTGAACCATCGCTTTCAATGGCACAAGACGCGTCCGGGGGTGCGACAGATTCACGGCTAAAGACGCCCTGAATACCGATGCGTTTGTCGCCCTTTGCGGCACCATGGTGTTTGCGTAAGCGGTAGCGCAATTGCGCCAATAAGGGATCGTGGGTGATTTTGGCAAGGTCATCAATGTCGACCTTGTGTGCCAACCTTTTACCGCCAGCTGCCCCCACCGTGATAAAACCCACCGGATGCTGCAAGGCCCACTGGGCCATGGCCACCTTGGCCTTGACCTGGTCACACGCGTCCACAACGGCATCGGGCAGACAGGGCAACAGTTGCGGCCAGTTTTCGGGGGTGACGAAATCGTCTACCGTGTCGACCAAACAATCAGCGTGAATCAAGGCAATGCGTTCGCGCATGGCCTCTACTTTGGACTGGCCTGTTGTCGTGCTCAGGGCATGAATTTGGCGGTTGATGTTGGACTCGGAAATATGGTCCATGTCCACCAAGGTCAGCCTGGCCACGCCGCTGCGAGCCAGGGCTTCGGCCACCCAGGAACCCACGCCGCCAATCCCTGCCACCACCACATGCGCTTGACGAATGCGCTGGGCACCTTGCAATCCATACAAACGCTGCAAGCCGCCAAATCGGCGCTCATCGAGGGACGTCTCAAGCAAATCAATCGGCTCGGTCATGGCGCTTATTCAGTCCGTCGCAACTGCCACTGCAAGGCCAAAACGCCCCCCAGCACGATGCCGAAAACGGCAACAAAGCTGCCCATACTGAGTGTGGACAAGCCCGACAAGCCCTGCCCCACCGTGCACCCCATGGCCAACACGCCCCCGACCCCCATGAGCGCGCCGCCCGCGAGATGCATGACCAAATCAGAGGTGGTTTTAAAGCCCTCCCACCTGAAAGTGCCTTGCAATTTGGAGCTGCAAAAAGCCCCAGCCAACAAGCCCATCACCAGGATCATGCCCAAAGTCATGCGTTTGCTGCCATCGCTGAAATACATCAAGGCGTCCCACCAATAGGCAACAGGTGCGGTGAAACTGACGGACTCCATGCGTCCACTGGCGGTTGTGAGAAATACCGCCTCGAGTGTTTCAGGATGCTCGGGCACAAACCCCAGCACACCACTGACCCACCAAAAAGCCAAAACCAAAACCCCAATGCCCAGGCCCGAACCCAAAAAGTGCCAAGCGTTAGCGGGTCGATCTTTGAAAATCCAGAGCAACAAAAGCCCGGCAACCAAAGCGGCTGAAATCAACAATGACAAGGGCAAAGACCAAGCTGTCGCGCTGGCCAACCATTGCCCCAAGAAAGGGCCTGACCCCGTTCCCACGGTCAGCTGATCCAAGTAGTTGACCCGCCACACGGCAGGCAAACCCCGCAGTGTGGCCAAGGCCGATATCCCCATGGCCATCAAGACCACCAGAGATTTCAGGTTACCCGCCCCAAGTCGAATCAGTGACTTGCTGGTGCAACCCGAGCCTAAAACCATGCCTGCACCAAACATCACCCCACCCACTAAAAATGAAAACCAAGTGAGTTGACGCCCTGCATAGATGGTGTTGAGGGGACTGATCCAGCCGAGCCAAGACATCGTACCGAAACCCAATACCGCCACGGCAACCGCCATGACCCATTGTTTGGCTCGGGTGGTGTCGCCCATGATGACCCAGTCGCTGATGGCTCCCATGGTGCAAAAATGACTGCGATGAAACAACACGCCTGCCGCAAAAGCCAGCAGTAAGGTGCCCCCCATGACGCCTTGGGTTTGCAGCTGAAGCTGCTCTGGCGTGATCACCCCAAGACCTTAAATGTCAACGCAGTCGCGCCAAACGATCGCGCGCCGTTGCTGCGGTTTCAGACGCTGGATAAGCCTTGACCAAGTCTTCCATCGTTTTGCGCGCGCCCTTCAGGTCTTTCAATTCGATCTGAACATTGGAAATAGCCAACAGGGCCTCGGAGGCACGCGGATGGGCAGGCGAAACCTTCAGCATTTGCTGAAAATTGGCCATCGACTCTTTGTATTCCTTGTTGGCATATTGCGCATTGGCCAGCCAAAACAGGGCCGATGGGGCATAACCGCTGCCTGCATAACGCAAGACAAACTGCGATAAAGCTGTCTGCGCACTCACAAAGTCGCCTTTGCGGAAAATATCCATGGCCTGTTCGTAATCACGTTTTTCTTGCGGTTCGGCCAAGAATTCCGCGCCATCCACCGATGCCTTGACAGGCTCAAAGCGCCTTATCCGCTCGTCCATGGCGCCCACCAAGTCTTTTTGCCGAAGCTGCAACTCCGTCAAGTCACGCGCCAAGCGCTCTTGCGTCCCCCGGTTTTGCGAAAGCTCAGCCTTCAGGGCTTCAATTTGCCCTTGTAAATCCAGCAAAGACCGACGCAATTGGGCGTTTTCATTGGCCAATGTATTGCCCAATGCATCACCCAAAGCTCTGATAGATGAATTGGATTGCTCTATTCGCTGACGCAAATCCAGAATGGCTTTACGGGCCTCATCGTCGTCAAACAGCCCCGCATGAGCTGAACCGAATAGACCGTAAAGGGCCAGCAACAAAACACTTTTGGACCCCGCAAGCCGCCAAACTGAGTGCGCATTCATGGTGTTCAGTACCTGATTTCAACGCGGCGGTTTTTAGCCAAATCGGTCTCAGAGGCACCTTGTGCCGCTGGCTTTTCTTTGCCGTAGCTGACCGCTTCCAACTGGGCATCGGACACGCCCAACAGGGTCAAAGCCTGACGCACCGCTTCGGCACGTTTTTGCCCCAGAGCCAGGTTGTATTCACGGCCGCCACGCTCGTCGGTATGGCCTTCAATATTGGCTTTGCGCTGCTTGTTGGCTTGCAAGAAACGGGCATGGCTTTCAATGACGGGCCGCGCTTCAGCACGGACCACAAAGCTGTCGTAGTCAAAATA
>CAMDXR010000337.1 GCA_945877725.1 Limnohabitans sp. Rim8 | reverse complement strand
GGGGTGAAATTGGTCGAAGGCGTGCAGGTATTCCACCGCGACGAGCTCGACCGCATCCAGCGCGAAATGCGCGAGATCACGGGCACCACCGTCATCATTTACGACCAGACCTGTGCCACCGAAAAGCGCCGCCGCCGCAAGCGCGGCACCATGGTCGACCCTGCCATGCGGGTCATGATCAATGAAGAAGTGTGCGAAGGTTGTGGCGATTGCGGTGTGCAATCGAACTGCTTGTCGGTTGAACCCCTTGAAACCCCGTTGGGGCGCAAGCGCACCATCAACCAAAGCACTTGCAACAAGGACACCAGTTGTCTCAAAGGTTTTTGCCCCAGCTTTGTCACAGTAGAGGGCGGTAGCCTGAAGAAAAAATCAAGTACGGCTTCAGGCCAAAGCTTGAACCCCGCCAGTTTGGGCGCATTGCCCGATCCGGTCTTGCCCGACAACACTGTCCCTTGGGGCATTGTGGTGGCCGGTGTGGGCGGCACAGGCGTGATCACCATTGGTCAATTGTTGGGCATGGCCGCGCACATGGAAGGCAAGGGCATCGTCACGCAAGACTCTGCTGGATTGGCCCAAAAAGGGGGCGCCACTTGGAGCCATGTGCTGCTGGCCAACATACAAGAAGACATCCGAACCACGCGTGTCAGCATGGCTGCAGCCGACCTGATTTTGGGCTGCGACCCGATCGTCAGTGCCTCCAAGGAAACCACGCTGCGCATGCGTCCGGGCAGAACCCATGTGGCCCTGAACAGCAACAGCACGCCCACCGCTGCGTTTGTAAAAAACGGCAATTGGCAAAACCCATCCGAGCAATGCGTGGCAGAAATTACCGGACAAGTGGGGGTAGAAGGTGTCAGCAGTTTCGATGCCGATACCCTAGCAAAACAACTCATGGGCGACACCATTTATGTCAACCCGATGATTCTGGGATATGCCTGGCAAAAAGGCTGGATCCCTTTGCGCCGCGAATCACTGATGCGCGCCATCGAGCTGAACGATGTACAAATTAAAAACAACTTGGCCGCTTTTGAATGGGGTCGCCATGCTGCGCACCAATTGAATGAATTGATGCAAAAAATTCAGCCTGCTCAAGTGATCCAGTTCAAAAAACGGGAAAGCCTGGAAGACGTGATCGCCGACCGAATGACACGGTTAACGGCGTACCAAAATGCCGCTTATGCCACGCTGTATCAAAACCGGGTTCAGCGCGTGCGCGACGTGGAAGCCCCTTTGGGCAAAACCATACTCAGCGAAACCGTGGCACGGCATCTGTACAAACTGATGGCCTACAAAGACGAATACGAAGTCGCCCGTTTGCACACGCAAAGCAATTTTTTAAGCCGCATTCAAGACAGTTTTGAAGGCGATTTCAAGGTGCATTACCACCTCGCTCCGCCCCTGTTGGCCAAGAAAAACAGCAAAGGTGAATTAATCAAACAAGAGTTTGGGCCACTGATGTTGACTGGGTTCAAAGTGCTGGCCCAACTCAAAGGTTTACGGGGCACGGCTTGGGATGTTTTTGGCCGAACCGAAGAGCGTCAAACCGAACGTGCGTTGATCGACGAGTATGTCAAACACCTTGAAAATGCGGTGGCAAACTTGACAGAAACCACCCACGCACACGCCCTGGAAGTGGCGCGCGTGCCTGAAAACATCAAGGGTTTTGGCCATGTTAAAGAGCGCAACATCAAGGTGGCACGCCAAGTCTGGCAACGCCTGAATCAAACTTAATCCAAGCTCGATAAGCTGATAAGGACAAACTGCTGATCGCAGTTTCTAAACAACAAACCCCCAATAAAGGGGGTTTGTTACTTTAGACGTTGTCGATGTTTTTATAACAACGATAACGTCATTAGCGCGAATCTGGCAATTCAATTTTGACTTCAAGCACTTCCAGGTTGTCCTGACGTTCCAGATTCACTTTGATGTCGTCTGGATTGATCTTGATGTATTTGCTGATCACAGCCACCAATTCACGTTGTAAATCAGGCAGGTAATCGGGCTCGGCAGCATTGCGACCGCTGCGTTCGTGGGCCAAGATGATTTGCAGGCGTTCTTTGGCTACGCTCGCAGTTTTCTTCTTTTCGCCCAAAAGGAAGGAAAGAAACGACATGGTTCACTTGCCTCCAAACAAACGCTTGAAAAATCCGGGCTTGTCGGCTTCGGTGAAACGCATCGGTTTTTCTTCGCCCAAAAAACGCTCAATCACATCTTTGTAGGCCTCAGAGACATCGCTCTCGCTCATGTGAATGGCGGGCGTCCCCTGGTTAGAAGCTTGCAAAACGTTGTCGCTTTCAGGAATCACGCCCAACAATTTGATGCGCAAAATGTCCTGAATATCTTGCAAAGACAACATCTGCCCGTCCTCCACCCGATTGGGGTTGTAACGTGTGATCAACAAATGTTCTTTGATGGGCTCTGCCCCTTCAATGGCGCGTTTGGTTTTGCTGCCCAGCATGCCCAAAATGCGGTCTGAATCACGCACCGAAGAGACCTCGGGATTGGTCACCACCAGGGCTTCGTCGGCAAAGTACATGGCCATCAAGGCGCCAGTTTCAATGCCGGCAGGTGAGTCACAAACAATGTATTCAAAACCCATCTCGCTCAGGTCATTCAGTACTTTTTCAACACCTTCCTGAGTCAAGGCATCTTTGTCACGCGTTTGCGAAGCGGCTAAAACAAACAAATTAGGACACTGTTTGTCTTTGATCAAGGCTTGGTGCAAATTGGCCTCGCCTTGAATCACATTGATCAAGTCGTACACCACGCGGCGTTCACAACCCATGATCAAGTCTAAATTGCGCAAACCCACATCGAAATCAATGACCGCTGTTTTAAAGCCCTTGAGTGCCAGACCGGCAGAAAAACTGGCACTGGTGGTGGTTTTACCCACACCACCTTTGCCGGAAGTAACAACAACGATTTTTGCCATGGGATTCTCTTTCTTTGACAATTTATGACTTTAAATTCAAATTTCAGGTTTTTATTGGCGTAATCAACAATTTATCGCCATCAGGTCCCGACTGAAGAGAGACCTGAGCCGGTTGCCCCAGAACTTCCTTGGGCAGAGGGTTTTCGCTGGTACGGTAAATACCGGCAATCGAGATCAATTCGGGTTCCATAGCTTGGGCAAAAATCCGTGCTTGCGAATTGCCGCGCGCCCCCGCAATGGCTTTGCCACGCAAACCGGCATAAATATGAATATGACCATCGGCAATGACTTCGGCACCGGCATTCACCATCGCTAAAACAATCAAATCGCGCCCTTTTGCATAAATTTGCTGACCTGATCGCAAGGGCTTATCAATCACCATCGGACTCAGGGGAACGGAGTTTGGAGGGGGGTTGGCTGGCAATGCCTGCGGCGCAGGCGCTTGAACAGGCTCAAAAACGGGCATGGAACGCTTGATACGGGCATCGGAAGCATCTACCAGGCCCAATGCCTTGGC
>CAMDXR010000336.1 GCA_945877725.1 Limnohabitans sp. Rim8 | reverse complement strand
TTGGTACGCCCAACAAGCGCCGGGCTTGGGCGATTCGTTTTTGGTGGAGTTTCTTCGCACCATTCAACTCATTGAACGCCACCCAAAGGGCTGGCATCCAATTTCTAACCAAACGCGGCGCTGTCGTCTGCGCAGATTCCCATACGGCGTGATTTACAGCCAAGATGAGCAAGGCATTTTGATCGTGGCCGTTGCCCACCTGCATCGCCGCCCAGCGTATTGGCAAAACCGGGTGTTTTGAATCATGCATACCCACCCCATCCTGCACTTCTGGTTCACCGAAATCACCCCCAAGCATCACTTCGCCAAAGACGCCGCCTTGGACGAAGACATCCGCACCCGCTTCGGTGCCACGTTAGAGGCAGCGGCTAAATGTGAGCTGTTTGCTTGGCGTGCCACGCCCGAGGGGCGGCTGGCCGAGGTGTTGGTGTTGGACCAATTCTCACGCAATATTTACCGCGACACCGCCCGCGCCTTTGCGCAAGACACGCTGGCCTTGGCGCTGGCGCAAGAGTTGGTGAACAGTGGGCAAGACCGCAGCCTGCCTTTAGCACAGCGCAGCTTTGCCTACATGCCCTATATGCACAGCGAATCCGCGCTGGTTCACGCGCAAGCCGTTGCCTTGTTTTCGCAGCCGGGCCTAGAAGACACCTTGCGCTTTGAACTGCGCCACCAAGAAATCATCACCCGCTTTGGCCGCTACCCCCACCGCAACACCATCTTGGGCCGCCAGTCCACGCCCGAAGAGCTGGCTTTTTTGAGCGAAGCTGGGGTCTACGTTTTAGTTCTAAATCCGCTTTATGGCTCAATAAATGTCAAATATTTTTGACATTTATTGAACTTGCTGTTCCAATTTGGCTATGAACCTTGCTGACATTGGCCTTCTAGTTCAAGCCCGCCGCGAAGCATTGGGGCTGTCCCAGGCGCGTTTGGCGCGGCTTTCCGGTTTGTCGCGTGCCACCATCAATCAGCTGGAAATGGGCAGCCTCGTCGATCTGGGCACGCACCGTTTACTGGGGCTTCTTCATCTGCTGGGCATGGATTTGACAGCGCAAACCCTTAAGCCTCAAACGCACGCCCTGGCTTTGCTGAGCCAAACCGCCAGCGTGAGTTACAAAACAGTGCTTTTACCGGACGCATTGGCCAAAGCGCTGGTCACTGGCGAGCTGCCTGATGCGCTTATTGCTCAGGTCTCCACCTTGATTGATGAAGCCCCTCTCCCTTTGATCGTCTCTGGCATTGAAGAAGTGGCGCAACGCACCCAAACCACCCCGAAAGCGCTCTGGAGAAACCTAACGGCCTGGGCACAGGCTTTGCAGTCGCCTCGCTCTGCATGGGTTTAAGCTCATGCACATGACCAGCACCGAACCTCACGATCTGCCGCTGTTCATCTGACCCGCCATCGAGAAGCGTTTTTGATGCAGATTGAGCAACGCCGTATCGTTCTTTCAGCCCAATTTGATGCCATTGAGACATTGAACTATCAACCCCGTTACGACGAAGCGGTACAACGGGCCCAAAAATTTTTATCACAAATCCCATGACCCCCATACTCATCACCACCCTCTCCGCCCTGCGTGAGCTTTACGGCCCAGCCCGTGAGCGGGCGCTCAAAAAGGAAATCCCGGCGCTCGATGCGCATGCGGTGCAGTTCATTGCTTTGTCGCCTTTTGTGGTGCTAGCCAGCAGCGATGCCCTTGGGCACATGGACGCGTCGCCGCGCGGGGGCGAGCCGGGTTTCGTCAAGGTTTTAGATGCGCACACGTTGTTGATTCCCGATGCACCGGGCAATAACCGGCTGGACTCGCTAGAAAACATCATCGCCACGGGGCGTTTGGGCACTTTGTTCATGGTGCCGGGCTTTGACGAGACCTTGCGCGTGAATGGCCATGCGGTGCTGTCCACCGACCCGGCCCATCTGGAGCTGTGTGCCGACCCAAGGCGCACGCCTTCGCTGGTGATCCGCCTCACTGTTGAGTCGGTGTATCTGCATTGCGCCAAGGCCTTTATGCGGTCCAAGCTGTGGGACGCCAGCTGCCAAACCGACCGGGCCCAGCTGCCCAGCATGGCCGAGATGCTGCGCGACCAAATTCGCGCCTTCAAGGGCGATGAGATAGAGGCCGAAACCCAGGCCGAGATGATGGAGCGCTACCGCCAGTCTCTCTGAGGCACTGTCAAGCCCTTTGCCTGTTGGGCAGCAGGGCAGCCCGGAATCTGGACATTTGCTTTCCCCCGTTTCAACACGTTCACAACCTCCAGTGGCCTTGAATAAGGTTTGAACATGGGTTTTACATGGGGTTGAACCCACAGCAAAACTTTGTTTAAGCCAGCAAAACTGGAGCGCTTTGGCGGTGAAGCACCGCAACGTCTTACTTTTTTTGCACAGGGTTGGCCAGCAGCAAGTTGGCCGGGTAGGCACGCATGAATTCACGCGCTTTTTCGATCGGCGCGTTGAGCCAGGCGCCGTACGCGCCTTCGTTCAAGATGGCGGGCATGCGTTTTTCGTTGCCGTTTTGTCCATAGCGGTTCATCAAGGCGTGGCTGTTGGCGTTCACGGTCAGCAGGGTGAAGCTGATGATTTCTTCGCCGTCTTTGACCCAACGCTCCCAAAGACCGGCCACGCCCATGGGTTTGCCGTCCACGCGGGCAATGCGGGTGGGCACGCCCTTGCCGCTGCGCCAATCGTCCTCAAGAAATGCCTGCATGGGAATGATGCAGCGCTGCCCACTGAGCCAAGTGTCTCTGGAGTTGGTCGAGGTGCTCATGGTTTCGTAGCGGGTCACGGCCAATTTGGTGGAGCGCAATTTGGCGTCAGACGCCGATTTAACCCAGCGCGGCACCAAACCAAACTGACCTTGCGCCAGTTCTATGCCCAGCGGCGCGGGGCTGCCGGGGGCTTCCGCGCCCGAGGCTTCCGGTGCTTCAGAGGCCAAAGGCGCAGCAGCGTCTGGTAAAGCATCTGTCGCTGGCTGGGCCGGGTCGGTACTGGCTGCCCCGATTTTGCGGATAAAAAAGCCCTGTTTGCGGGGCCAGACTTCTTTCTCCAGCAGTTGGGGGGGCGGGGCGATGCCAAAGGCTTCGGCGTAAAGGTCGGCGCTTTTCAGGCATTCGTATTGGGTGCTCATTCGGGCGATGCTAACCCAGCGCCACAGCGCGGGCTTGGCCGCCGACATGCCGCCACCACAAACGCGGTCAATGGCTGGGGCATGTTCATGAAAATGATCGTGGTCGTGTCCAAGTTCAGGGGTCTTTCTGAAGCATCGGCCAAGCTGATACGCTCAGCCCTTCACGGGTTGGACCTGATGGGTCTTTTTACCTTTCTGCGATGCCTCTTTCCGGCGCTTGTCATGCTGATCCGCTTCAACAAACCCTATGGCGTGCTCAGCCAGTTCACCCCCGAGGGGCGCTGGCGTGGGCTAAAAGACCACATCGACTTGCCCGGCGTGTATGTGGC
>CAMDXR010000335.1 GCA_945877725.1 Limnohabitans sp. Rim8 | reverse complement strand
CAGCAAATTGACCACCTTCATGAGCAGGGTGGACCTGATGGTTTGTTGCCGCTTTTGATTCGGTGCCAAGCGGACGAGCAACATCACCGGGATGAGTCAGCCGCCTTGGCAGGTGGCCAACTTGGTTGGCTTTTGCGCGCTTGGTGTTGGACTGTAGGCTGGGGGTCTTCGGCCGCCGTGGTTTTGGCACGCCGAGTCTGATCTTTAAAAGAAAAGAGCAATTGCTGATGCTGCCGTTCGTTCATCAGCGCATCTTTGGTGCGTTTTGTAGCCGGCTCCTCATGCTTGCAACTGTTTGCTTGCCCTTTACCGCCACAGCCCAAAGCGTTGGGTCCCAAGCACGCACAGACGGTAAACAAATCTACTTGCTGGGCGAAATCCACGACAACGCAAACGGGCACAGTTTGAGGCTGGACCATGTGATGCAACTGATCCAAAAAGGGCATCGGCCCGTGGTGGCCATGGAGCAGTTTGACCGTGAAAACCAATCAGCCTTAGACCTTGCGCTTGCCCAGTGCACAGACTCAGATTGTGTGTTGGCAAAAGCCGCAACGCCTGGGTGGGAGTGGCGCTTTTACAAACCGTTTGTAAAGTTAGCTATAGATAAAAAAGTCACTTTGGTCGCGGCTAATTTATCCAATACGGATGTGCGAAAAGTCATGACGAATG
Source organism: Limnohabitans sp. Rim8 (assembly GCA_945877725.1). Taxonomy (GTDB): domain Bacteria; phylum Pseudomonadota; class Gammaproteobacteria; order Burkholderiales; family Burkholderiaceae_C; genus Limnohabitans_A. The sequence continues at coordinate 2,815 of CAMDXR010000335.1, read as the reverse complement.
GTTTTTCGGCTGTTTTCAACCCGCAAGTGATCGACCAATACAAGCTCAATCAAATTCCCCTTTCGTTGCTGAACCTTCAAAACAAAGCCATCCAAGAAGGGCATTGCAACATGTTGCCAGTGCGAGCCATTGGGCCCATGGTTCAGGGCCAGATTGCCCGTGATGTTTGGATGGCCAACGTGATCAATGGTGTTCAAGATCAAATGGTCGTGCTTATTGCTGGCAACGGCCATGTTAGAAAAGATGCGGGCGTCTTCCAATGGCTCTCACCAGAAAAGCAAGGGCTAACCCAAGTGCATGGGTATTTAGAGCGCGCAGATAAAAGTGATGCGAATTGGTTTGATCAAGTACACGTCGTGCCTGAAGTTGAACGTGAAGATCCTTGCTTGGTCTTCGCCCCAAAACCAGTCAAAAAATAAGAGCAGGCAGCGGACAACATCTGTTGTTCTGCAATTTCTCTAAGTTGTTCATATTTGAAAGATTTTGAAATGTTGGATGCTTACTTAAACATGGCCAGTCTTTTGGTCGTAGCGTGCTTGTTCGGCGGTATGTTTTTGTTCTCGGCAGGCTTTGCAGCTTTTCTGTTCAAGTACCTGCCTCCACAAGACGCGCGCATGCTGCTCAGAAAAGCATTTCCGCCTTTTTATCTGTTTGTGATTATCGCGTCGGGCGTGGCCATGCTGCTGTCTTGGCGCGACGATTCATACAGTGCTGCGTGGATGGCTTTTGTGATGTTGACTACTGTGGGCGCGCGCCAAATATTGATGCCAGCGATCAATCGCGCCACCGATTTAGGAAACAAAAAACGCTTTTTGTGGTTACACGGCTTTTCTGTGCTTTTAACCTTGGGGCACATTGTTCTGGCGGGTGTGGTTTTGGTTCATATGGCTCATTAATCATCTTTAGAGTTTGAAGCACGAGCCATGGCTCAAGGTCGTATAAAAAGGCTGCAGTCTGCGGCCCGCTCCTACTCTCAGCCATTTAAGGTGGCAGAGCAGGCGGTCTGCGCGCTCTGCGACCGCCCCATCCCGCCAGCCCTGCGAGACGCACATCACTTGATTCCCAAATCACGGGGTGGCGTTGTCACGGTCTTCATGCACCGCGCGTGTCACAAGCAAGTTCATGCCTTGTTCACCGAAACCGAGTTGGCACGACATTACCCCAGTCCAGAGGCGCTGCGCGAACATCCTGAAATGGCCAGATTCATCCATTGGGTTCAAGACAAACCCAGCGATTTCAACCCCCCGACAAGGCGCAGCCGGAGCAAAGGACAGTTCTGAGACAAGAGGCTGATCTGCAACATTACGTCTCGCGAGCATGGGGCAAACAGGCGGCAACATTCCACGCTGCTTTCTTGATTTAACGCTTCAACCAGCCTCCGGCTTTTTATAAGATTAATCCCCGAACACCAGAGTTTTGGCCTGTTATAGGTAAACACCAATGCGGTCGGCACGTTTGTACCAAGGCCAACCACCAATTTCAGGACGCCTGGTGGTGGATTCCCCCCGGTTTACATCGTGTCTTAATTTGTTACGTGTTTTTCACGACTTAAATAGTTTTGTTGATCATCGCCGTGCAAAATGACATTTAATTGAAATTAACGGTCTTGCTTTTTGACCATGGCATTGAAGCTTGAATCCGCAAACCTTCAATTTCTGAAAAGTCACAAATGATTCGTTTTTTACCAAGCGTTCTGTTGAAATCAATGCGTGTGTTGGGTCAAATGAAAAATCCACAAATCCTTTATATAAACAACTCATTGATTAACTAGTTAAGTGAAGGTTTAAGAGTACAAACTAACTATTAATTAGGCTTGGTCAGCAAGTGGCGCGCAGGTAAAGTACGCGCTGATGGTGTAAAGGAGTGGTGCTTACAGAAAGTGAAAGTGAGTGATGAACGGGTTGGAATTTGATTACATCGTGGTGGGCGGCGGATCGGCGGGTTGCGTATTGGCGGCTCGGCTGTCTGAAGACCCCTTAATCCGGGTCGCACTGCTCGAAGCAGGACCGCGCGACACCAGCCCCTTGATACATTGCCCCGCGGGGATCGCGGTCATGGCCAGTGTCAACAGTGTTTCGCAGCCCCTTGAAACCGTGCCTCAGCCGGGTTTGCTCGGCCGCAACGGTTACCAACCGAGGGGCCGAACTTTGGGCGGTTCGAGCTCAACCAATGCCATGGTTTATATACGTGGCCAACACGACGACTACGACCAATGGGCCGCCATGGGTAACCCCGGATGGGCCTGGAAAGACGTGCTGCCTTACTTTCGCAAGGCCGAACACAACGAACGTTTGAACGACGAATGGCATGGCCAAAACGGCCCCTTGAATGTGGCCGACTTGCAAAGCCCCAATATTTTTACGCAACGTTATGTAGATGCCGGGGTGCAAGCGGGTTTCAAATTCAACCCTGACTTCAATGGCGCTGAACAAGAGGGTGTGGGTATTTATCAAGTCACCCACAAAAATGGCGAACGTTTCAGCGCAGCCAAAGGCTACCTCACCCCCAATTTGAGTCGTCCCAATTTGACGGTGATGACGGACACCACGGCTCAGCGCATCGTGTTGCAAGAGGGCATAGCCCGGCAGCTTGAAATTTTGCAGGGCCGACAGTCGCGCACCTTGACTGCCCGCCGCGAGATCATTGTGAGCAGCGGCACATTTCAGTCCCCGGCATTGCTGATGCGGTCGGGCATTGGCCCGGGTGCGCATTTGCAAGCCATGGGCATTGCCACGCAACGCGATTTACCCGGTGTGGGCGAAAACCTGCACGACCACCCTGACGTGGTGTTGGTGGCCGAGGCCCCCTACAAAGA
>CAMDXR010000334.1 GCA_945877725.1 Limnohabitans sp. Rim8 | reverse complement strand
TGAAATACATGCACTACGAATGCGAGTTGGCCGTAGTAATCGGGCGCACTGCAAGACACGTCAAAAAGGCCGATGCCTATGACTTTGTGGGAGGCTACACCGTGGCCAACGACTACGCCATCCGCGACTATCTGGAAAACTGGTACCGGCCCAACCTGCGGGTCAAAAACCGCGACACCTGCACCCCCTTGGGGCCGTGGCGGGTGGACGCCGCCGACATCGCCAACCCCATGGCGCTGGCCTTGCAGACCACCGTGAACGGCCGCGTGACCCAAAGCGGCAACACCCGCGACATGGTGTTCGACGTGCCCACGCTCATCGAATACTTCAGCAGCTTCATGACCCTGAACCCCGGCGACCTGATCCTGACCGGCACGCCCGACGGCATCGTGGACTGCCAACCCGGCGACGTGATCGTGACCTCGATTGAAACCATCGGCGCCCTGACCAACACCATCTTGACAACACCATAGTGACAACACCCTCGTGAAAGCCCAACGTGAAAATTGACCACCTCATCAACGGCAAAAGTGTCGCTGGCGGCGACTATTTTGAAACCATCAACCCGGCCACCCAAGAGGTGCTGGCCGAAGTGGCCTCGGGGGGGCAGGCTGAAGTGCAGGCTGCTGTGGCGGCGGCCAAAGAGGCGTTTCCCAAGTGGGCCGCCACACCCGCCACCGAACGCGCCAAGATCATGCGTAAGCTGGGCGACCTGATCACCCGGCATGTGCCCGAAATTGCCGAAACCGAAACCCGTGATTGCGGCCAGACCATCAGCCAGACTGGCAAGCAACTGGTGCCACGCGCCGCTGACAACTTTCATTATTTTGCTGAGATGTGTACCCGCGTGGACGGGCACACCTACCCCACGCCCACACACCTGAACTACACGCTGTTTCACCCCGTGGGCGTGTGCGCCCTGATCAGCCCTTGGAACGTGCCCTTCATGACCGCCACCTGGAAAGTGGCCCCTTGCCTGGCGTTTGGCAACACGGCGGTGCTTAAGATGAGCGAGTTGTCGCCACTCAGTGCTGCCCGTCTGGGCCAGCTGGCGCTGGAGGCGGGCGTGCCTCCGGGCGTGCTGAACCTGGTGCACGGCTTCGGCAAAGAGGCGGGCGAACCGCTGGTGTCGCACCCCGATGTACGGGCCATCAGCTTCACCGGGTCCACGGTCACGGGCAACCGCATCGTGCAAATGTCCGCACAAAAGGGTGGCCTCAAAAAGTTCAGCATGGAGCTGGGGGGCAAAAGCCCGTTTGTCATATTTGAAGATGCCGATCTGGACCGCGCCCTGGATGCTGCCGTGTTCATGATCTTCAGCAACAACGGCGAGCGCTGCACTGCGGGCAGCCGCATATTGGTGCAGCAAAGTATTTATGCCGACTTTGCCGCCAAGTTTGCCGCCCGCGCCCAGCGCATTACCGTGGGCGATCCGCTGGACGAGAACACCATTGTCGGCCCCATGATCAGCCCGACCCATTTGGCCAAGGTGCGCAGCTATATTGAGCTGGGCCCCAAAGAGGGTGCAAGGATGCTGTGCGGCGGTTTGGACCAACCCGGCTATGCGGCCAATTTGCCCGCCCATGTGCAAAAAGGCAACTTTGTCTGGCCCACCGTGTTTGCCGATGTGGACAACCGCATGCGCATTGCACAAGAAGAAATCTTCGGCCCGGTGGCCTGCCTGATCCCGTTCAAGGACGAAGCCGATGCCATAGCCAAAGCCAACGACATTGCTTACGGCCTGAGCAGCTATGTGTGGACCGAAAACCTGGGCAAAGCCCACCGGGTGGCCGCAGCGATAGAGGCGGGCATGTGCTTTGTCAACAGCCAAAACGTGCGCGATTTGCGTCAGCCTTTTGGCGGCACCAAAGCCAGCGGCACCGGGCGCGAAGGCGGCACTTGGAGTTACGAGGTGTTTTGCGAACCCAAAAACGTGGCAGTCTCCATGGGCAGTCACCACATTCCACATTGGGGAGCCTGAACATGACTGCGATTCACATTTCAAGGAGCCCGCGCCATGGGTAAGCTCTCACTCGCGGCCAAGATCACGCATGTGCCCAGCATGTACCTGAGCGAGTTGCCGGGGCCGCGTTTTGGCACCCGTCAAAGCGCTATTGATGGCCACCTCGAAATCAGCCGCCGCTGCCGTGCCATGGGCGTGGACACGCTGGTGGTTTTTGACACGCATTGGTTGGTCAACGCCAGTTACCACATCAACTGCGCGCCACATTTCAAGGGCGTTTACACCAGCAACGAGTTGCCGCACTTTATTAGCAACATGGCGTTTGAATCACCCGGCAACCCAGTTTTGGGCCATTTGCTGGCCAAGGTGTGCAACGCCTATGGTGTGGAAACCCTGGCCCACGACGCCACCACTTTGCAACCCGAATACGGTACTTTGGTGCCGCTGCGCTACATGAACCCAGACCAGCACTTCAAGGTGGTTTCGGTGTCGGCGCTGTGCACATCGCATTACCTGAACGACAGCGCCCGGCTGGGTTGGGCGCTGCGCGAGGCCGTGGAAAAGCATTACGACGGCAAGGTGGCGTTTTTGGCCAGTGGTTCGCTCAGCCACCGCTTTGCACAAAACGGCTTGGCCCCAGAATTTGCCCACAAAATTTGGAGCCCGTTTTTGGAAAAGCTAGACGAGCAGGTGCTGCGCATGTGGCAGCAACGCGAGTGGAAAGACTTCTGCGCCATGCTGCCCGAATACGCCTCCAAGGGCCATGGCGAAGGCTTCATGCACGACACCGCCATGTTGCTGGGGGCCTTGGGCTGGTCGGGCTACGACGGCAGCGTGGACATGGTCACGCCGTATTTCGGCGCATCGGGCACCGGGCAACTCAATGCCATTTTTGAGGTCACCCCCCAAAGCGGCGACCAAATCCCCGCCGCAGTCGCCAGCGCTGCCACGGGCTACTCTGCCGTCAGCAGCCGCCTCTGAAGCAGGAGTTGACATGCCACATCTTGTGATTTTGTACACCGGGCAGTTGGATGCCGAAGTGAACATGACGCCTTTGTGCCGTCAGTTGGCCGATGCCATGCTGACGGTGCAAGACGAAGCAGGCCAACAGGTGTTTCCTACCGGGGGCACGCGGGTGCTGGCCTATCCGGCCGCGCATTACGCGGTGGCCGATGGCGGGGCGGCGGGGCGGGCTGCGGCGGCTTCCGTCCCCAGCACAGTCACCAGCACAGTCACCAGCACAGACCCCGGCAACGATCCCAGCACCGATCCCAGCACCGATCCCGGTGACTACGCCTTTGTCTACCTGAACTTGCGCATGGGTCGTGGCCGCACCGAGGCCACGCAGCAGCGTGCGGGCCAGGCTTTGCTGTCGGTGGTGCAGGCATTTTTTGCCCCCGTCATGGCCCGTCGCCACATTGGCATCACGCTGCAAATCGATGTGGGGGCCGAAGTTTTTGACGCCAAGCACAGCAACCTGCACCCACTGTTTAACAAGGCCTGACATGCTGCAAAACTTGATTCGCACA
>CAMDXR010000333.1 GCA_945877725.1 Limnohabitans sp. Rim8 | reverse complement strand
GTCGAACACGGTTTCTTGGTCAGCGTCAGTGAACCCGTAAAAAGCGGGGTCAAGGTCGGGAATATTGGGGCGTTCGGTGCGCTTCAGCGGGTCCAAGTCGGCCCAACGCTGGCCCACGTTGCGGTAGGCGGCAATGAGCTGCTGCACGGCAGTGCGCTTGCGGCCCATCTCAATGTTTTCGCTGGCCATGACCACTTTGGTGCCGCCAGCTTTGGCGCGTTCGGCAAAAGCATTGATGACCGGCAAGTGGGGCACATCTTTGGCGTTGGAGCCATCGACAGCGGGTACATGTTGCAGTGCGTCGAAGTAATCGCGCCAGGAATCAGGAACACTACCGGGATTGGCAAGATAGTTCTCGTACATCTCTTCGACGTAGGGACCATTGCCTCCGAAAAGGTGGGTATTGCCTGAATAGGCGGCGTAGACGGAATTAGTCTCGCTCATATTTCGCTGACCTCCGTTTCCCTCTGGGAAACATTAGCTGGTTGATTTATACCTTCCGCGACACGGCTGAACCGTTTGGCGGATGCGACTGTGGCATGGGAAGGGCCTGAGTAACCGGCGGATTGTGCCACGACTCGACCGATACGAAACTTACACAGCGCGCAATTCATGCGCTTTAACGCCCATAAAAAAGCCCCGCCTGGGCGGGGCCTCGGTGCATCAGGCTTTGACCTGGTCCACGATCTGCTGCAAAGCGGCCGGATCGTCCATGGTGGTCAGATCCCCCGGATCGCGCCCCTCCGCCACCGCCTGGATAGCCCGGCGCAGCAACTTGCCACTGCGGGTTTTGGGCAAAGCCGTGACAAACAACACGCGCGATGGCCTGGCCACCGCCCCCAATTGCGAGTCCACGACCTTCATCACCTCGCCCTCGAGCTTCAGGCGGGCGGCCATATCGGTTAGGCCCGACGTGTCTTTGACAATGGCAAAAGCCATGGCCACCTGCCCCTTGAGCTGGTCGGCCACCCCCACCACGGCCACTTCGGCGATGTTCGGGTGGCTGGAAATACTCTCTTCGATTTCACGGGTGCCTAGGCGGTGACCGGCCACGTTGATGACGTCATCGGTGCGGCCCAAAATGAAGAAATAGCCGTCCTCGTCGCGCACCGCCCAGTCGAAGGTGCTGTAAACCAGCTTGCCGGGCACGGTTTTCCAGTAGGTTTTGACAAAGCGCTCGTCATCGCCCCAAACGGTTTGCAGGTTGCCTGGGGGCAGCGGCCCCTCAATGGTCAACACGCCCTTTTGGTTGGCACCGGTCAACTCTTCGCCGGTCTGGTCGTCCACCAGTTTCACGTTGTAGCCATACACGGCCTTGCCGGGCGAGCCAAACTTGCTTTGGGCCTTTTCGACCCCGTTGCAAATGGTCAAAATTGGCCAGCCGGTCTCGGTTTGCCAATAGTTGTCAATGATGGCTTTGCCGTTCAGGCCCTCTGAAATCCACTTGGCCGTAGGCTCATCCAAGGGCTCGCCCGCCAAAAACAGCGCTTGCAGACTCGACAAATCGTATTTGGTCAGCAAGGCCGGGTCTTGCTTTTTGAGCACCCGAATGGCCGTGGGGGCGCTGAACATCACGTTGACCTTGTACTTTTCGACCAGGCTCCACCAGATACCGCCATCTGGGCGAATGGGCAAGCCCTCATACAAGATAGTGGCCATGCCACCGATCAGCGGGCCATAAATGATGTAGCTGTGCCCCACGACCCAACCAATGTCGCTTGTGCAGAAATAGGTACCGCCGGGTTTGCCCTGAAAAATGTTCGGCAGGCTGGAGGCCAGCGCCACGGTGTAACCCCCTGTGTCGCGTTGCACGCCCTTGGGCTTGCCTGTTGTGCCCGACGTGTAGAGCGTGTAGCTCGGGTGCGTGGACTCCACCCACTCGCAAGGCACCACGGTGTCCATGTGTTTGGCACGCTCAGTGGCGTAGTCCACATCACGACCGGCCACAGGCGTAAATGCCGCCAACTTGCGGTCTACCATGATTACATGGGGTGGTTTATGCGCCGAGAGCTGGATGGCTTCGTCGAGCAAAGGCTTGTAGGGCACAACCTTGCCACCGCGCGAGCCAGCGTCGGCACTGACAATCACTTTGGGCGATGCATCTTCGATGCGGGTGGCCAGCGAATGCGAGGCAAAACCGCCAAACACCACCGAATGAATGGCCCCCAAACGGGCACAAGCCAACATGGCGAAGGCTGCCTCGGCAATCATGGGCATATAAATCAACACTCGATCGCCCTTGCCCACACCCAAGTCTTGCAAGATAGCGGCCATACGCTGCACTTCGGCGTGCAGGTCGCTGTAGGTGTAAATTTTTTCCTGATCGGTTTCAGTCGAGACAAAAATCAAGGCCGACTGGTCGCCCCGCGTGGCCAAATGGCGGTCCACGGCGTTGTGGCACAAGTTGGTCACACCCCCCACAAACCACTTGGCAAACGGCGGGTTGCTGTAGTCACAAATTTGTTTTGGCGGCACTTTCCAGTCCACCAACTGGGCTTGCTCAGCCCAAAAAGCGTCACGGTCGTTGATGGAACGTGCGTGAAATTCAGCGTAGCTGCCCATGAAAGTCTCCTGAAAATAGTCTTTTAAAAACAATCGGATGGGCCAACACAAACGCAGGCCACCGATTCTTTTGAATTCATAATTATGAACAAAGGACTTGCAACAAGCTGACTTTTTAGAAATATGACCGGGTAAATCAAGAAAAACAGATTGCAAGGTGATTACTGTTTGTAATGGAGGCTTTCACTAATGATTAGACCCCGGCAGACGTTGCAGGATTCCGGCTAGTTAAGACAACCATAGGAGACATGGATACCCGGTCGGAGCCGGGTATGACAAATTTGCTTTACCTGAGACCCTGAACCCGTCACCCCCGACCTGATCGGGGGTCCATGCCTTTAGGTTCGATGGATACCCGGTTAGGCCGGGTATGACATGAGAAGAAAGAAAAATAACCGGTCACAAGGGTTTCTTAAGATACGGGAAATCAGCGGCGGGGGCGGAGCTTAGAGCTTCAAAGATCACTTAAACAAGCTTTGTAGCAACTTGAACTCGGGGTGCTCGGCGCTGCGAACCCACTCAAAAGCCACCATTTCGGCGGTCACCAGCTCGGCCCCTGCTCCCGCCAGGCGGTCATAGGCGGCATCGCGGTTGCGTTCGGTGCGCGAGCTGCAGGCATCGGTCACTACCCAGACCTCAAACTCATCTTCGAGCAAATCCAACGCGGTTTGCATCAGACAAATATGCGCCTCGCAACCGGCCAGCACAATGGTTTTGCGCTCCTCGGCACCCGGTTGGGGTTTTTGCAAATGGCGCGGCAAGCTGCGGGCATTGCCTCGCGGGGCTTGAGAGGGAGCGGGTTGCAACCACTCGCCCAAGCCCTCTTCTACGGCGCTGAATTGCATCTTGGCCAGCACTTGGCGGCAATGGGCGCGAATCTCGGGGGGCATTTCGCCCAAGCGCGAAGGGTTTTGCTCGGTGCCCCAAATGG
>CAMDXR010000332.1 GCA_945877725.1 Limnohabitans sp. Rim8 | reverse complement strand
GGCGTGCCAGCCAAAGGGCAGCGTGGTCCACATGGCGTCTTGCCAAGCCCCAAAGTTTTCGAGCCGCTCGGTGATGAAGTGTTGCAGCGCCACCAAAGCATCTTGGCGTGTGACGGGCCAGGCAAAGTGGTCCAGCGTGCCGGGGTGGTCGGCAAAGCGAATGCGCACCATGGCCATCACGTCTTGCGTGACCCGATCAGGCGCAAAGCGGGCGGGTTCGGGCACGGGGCCGGGGCCTTTGGCACCAAAGCCCTTGCGGTTGTCAGCGTCAAAGTTCCACTGTCCGCCCTCGGGTTCTTTGCCCGCCATCAGCACGCCGTGGCGTTTGCGCATCTCGCGATAAAAGAACTCCATGCGCAGCTCTTTTTTGCCCTTAGCCCAGTGCGCAAACTCGGCTCGGCTGCACAAAAAGTGCGTGTCGGCTACCCAACGCAAGGGCACTTGGGTTTGGGCGGCGGCGTCCTCAATCAGTTTTTCCATGCGCCATTCGCCGGGCTCCAGCACCACCAGTTCATTGGGGCGCAGTTGCTGCAAGGTGTGAAGCAGGCGCGCGGCAAAACCGGTCGGCAATGGGGGCGTGTTGGCGGCGTTTTCCTGGGGGGCCGCGTCCAGTTGCATATATATACAGGGCCAACGGCGGCGATGGGCTTCGTTGGCAAAGTGCCGCATGCCCGACAAAAACAGCGCAATGCGGGCCTGGTGGTTCCAAACTTGGTTGGCTTCACTGTCGGCCTCGATCATCAGCAATTGGTCTTGCGCCGGGTCAAAACCCGCCAAAGCCGGACTGTCCCAGCCCAGTTGGTCGCCTAAAACGAGGATCAGGTGGCGCGTCATAAGCCGCCTTTGGCCGGGTCGATGCTGCCGGTCTTGGGTTTGCTGGCCCGGCAGCGGTCGCTGCAATACAAGACGTTGTCCCAGTTTTTGGCCCAGCTTTTGCGCCAGCTCATGGCCCGCCCACACACCATGCAAGGCTTTTGGGGTAAATCCTGCTTGTTCCCTTTAAAACCTGAAATTTTGGGCATGGGCAATTCCGATGGGGTTTGGACTAGGTGACAATTGACAAAAACGAGTTTAAACTAATCAGTCACAAAATAGATTTTAAAGTGCAAATGAACCACTACCTGGTAAAAAACGTAATTAACCGCGTGTTGCTGGCCTTGATTTTGGCCAGTGCTGCAGTGGGTTTTGAGGCGGTACAGGCCAATACAACAACCCCATCGGCGGCACCAATGTCCAGCGCCGCCGCCTGCCCGGCCTTGTTGAACCACAAATTCGACCGCCTGCAAGACGAAAAGCCCCAGTCACTTTGTCAGTACGCAGGCAAGGTGGTGCTGGTGGTCAACACGGCCAGTTTTTGCGGCTTCACCTCTCAATACAAGGGGTTGGAGGCGCTGCACAGCAAATACAAAGAGCAAGGGCTGGTGGTGTTGGGCTTTCCGTCCAACGACTTTTCTCAGGAAGGCGGCAGCAACAAGCAAATTGCCGACTTTTGCGAAAGCACCTTTGGTGTGAAGTTCCCCATGTTCACCAAAACCCAGGTCACCGGCGAGGCCGCAGCGCCTTTGTTTAAACAGCTGACGGCACAAACCGGGCAAAAGCCGCGTTGGAACTTTCACAAATACCTGATTGGGCGCGACGGCAAAGTCATAGACCAATACAGCAGCATGACCAGCCCAGAAAGCAAAACGCTGGTTTCCGCCATCGAAAAATCGCTCAAGGCGCAACCGTGAACCGACGCATGAAACTGGCCATCGTTGGCTCGGGCATTTCCGGGCTGGCGGTGGCGCACACCCTCAAGGACATGGCCGACATCACGGTGTTCGAGGCGGGCGATTATTTTGGCGGCCACACCCACACGGTCGATGTCACGCTGCCCACGCCCCAAGGGCTGGTGACGTATGGGGTTGATACAGGTTTTTTGGTGTTCAACGAGCGCACTTACCCCAACCTGATCAACTTGTTTGCCCAGTTGGGGGTCGAGACCGCGCCGTCTGACATGTCGTTTTCAGTCAAAGCGCCGGGCGCCTTGAACAGCCGCACCCATGGCGGCACGCTGGAGTGGAGCGGCACCGACTTGAGCAGTGTTTTTGCGCAACGCAGCAACCTGCTCAACCCGCGTTTTTGGCGCATGCTGGCCGATGTGATGCGTTTCAACGCGCTGTGTACCCGCATCGCCAAAGAGCAAAGCGAAGAAGCGCTGCAACAACCCTTGGCCGAATTTTTGCGCCAGCACAAGTTCAGCGAGCCGTTTCGCGATTGGTACTTTTTGCCCATGCTGGGCTGCATCTGGAGTTGCCCAACCGACCAGATGTTGCAGTTTCCGGTGGCCACCATGATCCGTTTTTGCCACAACCACGGCTTGATTCAGGTCACCAATCGGCCTCAGTGGTTCAGTGTGGTGGGCGGCGCGCGTCATTATGTCGAGAAAATTTTGGCTGGAGTGCCCGACAAACGCCTGAACACCCCGGTGCGCCTGATCGAGCGCGACGAACAAGGCGTGCGCATCATCACCGATGGGCATGCCGAACGTTTTGACCAAGTGGTGCTGGCCACCCACACCGACCAAGCGCTGGCGTTGCTGCGCGATCCCAGCACTTACGAGCGCAGCGTGTTGGGGGCCATTCGCTACCAAGACAACCGCGCCGTGCTGCACACCGATGCGCGTGTGCTGCCCAGCAACAGCAAAACCTGGGCGGCCTGGAACTACGAACGTGCGGCCAGCACCGAACGCGAATCTTCTCGGGTTTGCCTGCACTATTTGCTCAACCGTTTGCAGCGCATCCCGTTTCAGCAACCCGTGGTGGTGTCACTCAACCCGCTGCAAGACATCGACCCGGCCAGCATCGTGGGCGAATACGATTACGCGCACCCGGTGTTCGACATGGCGGCCATCAATGCCCAAAAGAGCGTGCCTTTGTTGCAAGGCCAGCAAAACACCTGGTTTGCCGGGGCTTGGACAGGCTATGGCTTCCACGAAGACGGCTTGAAGTCGGGCCTGCAAGTGGGCCGCGCTTTGCTTAAGCAAATTCACGAGCAGGTCGGGGGCACATTTGTCGCTCCCCCTGAAAAGTGGGCCGCATGAAATTGGGCAAGGCACTTGATCCCGAAACCCCAACGTCCGGGCCACTCGCCCTGATGGGCTGGGGCCAAGTGCGGCACACACGCCACCGCCCGGCGCACCACGCGTTTGCCTACCCCACCGCATTTTTGATGCTGCCCATGCGCAGCTTGCGACAAGCGGCAGAGGCACTGGCCATTAACAAGCCAGCTTGGTTTGCATTTCATGATGTTGACCATGGCGATGGGCGCACGCCTGAGCAAGGCGGCGCATTGGCTTGGCTGGAGGAACTCTTGCAGCACGAAGGCATACACGATGCGCAAGGCGAAGTCTGGCTGCAAGCTTTCCCCCGGGTGTTGGGCCACACCTTCAAGCCCGTGAGTTTTTGGTATGCCCACCGGATGGATGGTTCTTTGGCCGCCATCGTGGCCGAGGTCAACAACACCTTTG